>JACZQS010000020.1 GCA_022545625.1 Pseudomonadota bacterium | reverse complement strand
TGCGAGCCCATTTAGATTAGCCGACCGGGAAAAAATAGTATCGGTTTTAGGCAATGATATTGGATCGATTGGCCCCATTGGACTGGATATCCAGACCTATGTTGATCGTAGCGCCGCGATGGTTAGCGATTTCGTCTGTGGTGCTAATTCGGATGACCAACACTATATTAATGCCAATTGGGGTCGCGACTGTGGCGAGCCCGAAATCGCCGATATACGAAATGTCCAGGATGGCGACCCAAGTCCCGACGGCAAAGGGACCCTTAAAATTTTACGCGGGATTGAAGTAGGCCACATTTTCCAGCTTGGAGATAAATACAGCGAAGCTATGCAGGCCACTGTACTCAACGAAAATGGCAAATCCACTACTACCTTGATGGGTTGCTACGGTATCGGTATTACCCGCGTAGTAGCCGCGGCAATCGAGCAAAATAACGATGATCGAGGCATATTCTGGCCCGATTCACTTGCACCTTTTCAACTCGCTATCTGCCCGGTCAACTATCACAAATCAGATTCGGTCAAACAGATATCGGATGGTCTTTACCAGGACTGTCTTGAACGAGGTATCGAGGTGTTGCTGGATGATCGGCCGGTGCGGCCGGGCGTCATGTTTTCTGACATGGAGTTAATTGGCGTATCGCATCGCATCGTTTTGAGCGAGCGAGGAATTGATTCAAAACAATTCGAATACAAAGGACGTCGTGACGAATCAGCGCAACAATATGCACTGGCAGAACTACCGGGTTTTCTGGACAAATTATTCCATCAGGCATGAATAGAGACCCACCGGAGATGAGCTGTTGGAACCATTGGTATTCAGATCCACTTGAAATCGGCAGACTGGGTCTGAGGTTCCTTCGCCAGAGATTGGTGGCTTTTCTGGCTGTACTGTTACTGGCCGGTTTGCTTTTGATAGGCCCGGTTACTGCTTCGGAACCGCTTGATCCAGAGCTTCGACAATTATTGCAGGAAGCAGTTTTGGCCGATGCCGGGTTTGACGATCGATTCGATGCAGAAGTCTGGCTACTCGATATGTCGAACCGACTCGAGCCTTTCGTCGAAAATACAAAAACCCGAATAGCACTACTGAAAAGACTTCATTACGAGGCTACACGTGCCGGTTTGCCACCGGAACTGGTGCTCGCAGTCATCGAGGTCGAGAGTCGATTTGACCAGTATGCCATTTCGGTGTCGGGTGCCCGTGGATTAATGCAGATAATGCCTTTCTGGCTCGAAGAAATTGGTATATCAGACAATAATTTGTTTTTGATGCGCACCAATTTACGAATGGGTTGCACAATCTTGCGTTACTATCTCGATATTGAGTCGGGTGACCTGAGACGGACACTGGCGCGTTATAACGGCAGCCTTGGTAAGTATAGTTATCCCGATAAGGTCATCGGTGTACTCAACAGTCGGTGGTTTAAACAATAACTAGCAAGCCGCTGGCAAGAATTAGATATATGCTCCCCGATTCGGCTGTCGAGAAACATTAGCGGTGTTTCGGGCTTATTTCATGGAGTCTGACCCCTTGATTATTATCCGTCGTAGCGGGGAGGTGCCACTTTCAATACTTCTTCAATGGTTGTGATGCCTTTGGCAACTTTTTGCGCTCCGGATAGATTTAATGGTTGCATACCCTGTTTGATCGCGACTTTTCTAAATTTAGTTAAATCAAATCCATTACCAATTTCCTGTTTTAGCAGATCATTAATCGGCATCATTTCGTAAATTCCGACACGTCCTATAAACCCAGTCTGGCGGCATTCCAGGCAACCTTCTGCCAGAGCAGCTGAATCAGGTGCAGATGTCGTCCAGGGTTTAATTAAGGCTTCCCATTCGAATTTGTCGATACTATGACTTTGCTTACAGTGCGGGCACAGGGTCCGAACCAGCCTTTGCGCCACTACCCCAATCAATGTGGCATTGATCAAATAAGGTGGTATTCCTATTTCGGTGAGCCTCGCGATGGCCGATGGTGCATCGTTGGTGTGCAAGGTCGAAAGTACCAAATGACCGGTTAACGCGGCCTGCACTGCCATTTCAGCGGTTTCCAGATCGCGTATTTCGCCGACCATGATTACATCAGGATCCTGGCGTAATAGCGTTCTAACACCACTGGCGAAATCCAGGTCAATATTGTGCTGTACCTGCATCTGATTAAAACTGGGTTCTACCAGTTCTATTGGATCTTCAATCGAGCAAACATTGACTTCCGGCGTCGCCAGATGTTTTAAACTGGTGTATAGCGTCGTGGTCTTGCCCGATCCAGTAGGTCCGGTAACTAAAATAATGCCGTGCGGTTGATCGATCATCGCGTGCCAGATATCGGATTCCCTTTTTTCGAAGCCGAGCGCCGAAAAATTCTTCACCAGCACTTCCGGATCAAAAATCCTGAGCACCAGTTTTTCTCCAAACGCTGTGGGCATACTCGACAATCTGAGTTCGACTTCAACCCCATCCGGAGAGCGAGTTTTGATACGACCATCCTGTGGTTTGCGTTTTTCCGCGACATCCAGTCGTCCCATAATTTTAATCCGACTGACTACTGCCGAGGTGATATTGGCGGGAATCGCATAAACCTGGTGCATCACGCCGTCTATTCTGAATCGCACATTGCCCTGTTCACGTCTGGGTTCAATGTGAATGTCGCTGGCACGTTGATTGAAAGCATATTGCATCAGCCAATCGACAATACTCACGATATGCTGATCGTCTGCATCGACCGATCCAAGGTTGCCAAGTTCGATTAACTGTTCCAGGTTTTGTAGACTACCCGGCAATTGATCCTGGTTGGATCCGGCATTGTCCATCGCCTTGCTGATACTGTAAAACTCAAGC
This sequence comes from Pseudomonadota bacterium, assembly GCA_022545625.1. Lineage (GTDB taxonomy): Bacteria > Pseudomonadota > Gammaproteobacteria. The sequence continues at coordinate 10,423 of JACZQS010000020.1, read as the reverse complement.
AGATATGAATTTAGATCTTTTGGGTTAGCCAGTACTGTACTAATTGGCCGACCTACTATTCGATCCAGTTCGTTCTTCCATTCCATGTTAAAGGGGTCGGTGACAGCTATTAATACCTCTTCAGGGCTAACCTTGACCGCGATAATCTTAAATCGGGAAGCATAGGCATAAGACATGATCGAAGTGCAGGAAGCAATATCCATTTTGAGCGGATCGAAATAATACCGTTCCAGACCGGATTCTCCGGCTAGCCAGTCGGTCAGGAAATCGAGCGATATTACCTGATCGGCTTGCGACTTATTGGTCCACTCACGATTAGCGATTATTTCAATCGGGTGCAGGTTTTTACGATCCTGCGCAGAAACCAGCGATGAAATCATACTCGCCTTTTCCTGTTCGACAATATCCTGGGCCACTAGCAGATCCAGGATGTTTTCGAGATTTATTGTTTTATTCATCGTCTTTTATTTAAATCGTTACCAGAATATTAGCAGGAATTTTTCCGCTAACAGGAATTAACAGGGGTAAATCTGGCAGGGCAAGAATTCAGACTATGGTAGTGTTGGTGGACCGGATAGTACCAGCCTGCCTATAGCACGAAGGGGTAAACGCTACCGAGTTTGAGCCAGGATTGCGAAGGATTGGGTGCAGCGAATCAACCGTTGCCCGGCACGGCCTGTACCCCGATGAAGTGCTACGGGTATCCGGCCATTATTCACCATAATTAATATTCATCATAATTAAATGTAAACAAAAAAAAGCCCGCTTTCGCGGGCTTTCAATACTTCTGTATAGCTGTTTTATTGCGCCAGATAACTCCAATCTGATGCTTCCGTCTCGCCAATTACCCAGGCACCACGAGTCTTTGCGTGCTCAACGGCAGCGGCAATTTCCGCGTCCGATGCCTTGGGAATGTCAAAGGTCTGACCTGGATAAATCAGGTCCGCATCCTTGATTTGAGATGAATTATTTTTAAATATCAGCGGCCACTGGTATGGATTTCCATAAACAGAACCCTGACCGGCAATATTCCACAAATTGTCTCCAACTGAGACGATATAATTACCCATAGACATGGACACAGGCGCTTCTGCCACGTCCATTTTATCCTGTTCGGCGTGGTACTGGGCGATTGCATCCGATGCTTCCGCCTCGGCCTTGTTTGCCAGAGTCTTAGCTCTGTCGAAATCGCACTCTTCCGCCGCCTTTTCAGCTGCGGCAATCGTTTTGGCGGTATCGCGCCATTCGTATCCCAGATTTCTTGCGCGGGCATTTTTCAATTTCGCCGCATAAATCGCATTTTTGACTTCAGGGGTTGCACCCATGCATTCTTCTGCCATTGGTTCCATGGTTTCGGTGCTGTCTCTAGCACAGCCAACGGTGAATCCGACCGTGATTACTGCGATTGCAGTGAATTTCAGAAGATCTTTAGTATTCATATGTTCTTTTCTCCGAGAACTGTGTCGATTTGGAATAAATTCTTGTGTGCCCGTTTCGTCCGAGAGACTACATTGATCAACCTTGCAGAGCAAGTCCTAATATGTAAATTAATGCGCATTTTAATCGCCATTTTCGTGTTAAATCGCCACTGTTTCAGCCAAATCAGGCACTTTTACACCCCAAACTCGAATAACCCAGATGATCGCTCACAAGGTTAATTTGCCTGAAGTCAATATTGCCAATACTTATTCGTTGCTGTAAAACAGTCGTTAGATTCCTACAGTTACGACTTAATATAATAAGTACCGATTAACTGAATTTTTACCACATTTAATAACCGCCGAATATACCTGAATCGACACGAAACTGGACTATTCGGTCACGGACGAACGGATTATAGTAGCTATTGGCAAACTCGCAACATTATTAGCATTAATTATCATTTCGGGTATATAGCCGATTACCATCTTATGGCGCTGGCAATCTCCTGATTAATCTCTACAAAAACAAAGCTAGCCTAAATCTTTTACAATCGATAACTTAACTATCCGCCTAACTGGAAAATAATTGCCAAAAATACTCATTATTTATTATAGCCGGCATGGAGGAACGACCGCCATGGCCGGGCATATTGGATCAGGGGTGGAATCTCAAGGCTGTGAAGCAACAATTCGTTGCCTCCCCGAGGTTTCTGCAACCTCTGAGCAAACAACAGCCCTGGTACCGGAGCAGGGCGCTCCCTATGCTGAGATCAGTGATCTGCAAGAATGCGATGGCCTGATTATCGGAAGCCCGGGATATTTTGGCAATATGGCCGCGCCACTAAAATATTTCTTTGACCAAACCAGTGAATATTGGCTTTCGGGTAAATTAATCGGTAAGCCAGCCGGGGTTTTCACATCGACTTCGAGCCTACATGGCGGCCAGGAGAGCGTGTTACTCAGCATGATGTTGCCTTTATTGCACCACGGCATGCTGATCAGCGGTATACCCTATTCGGAACCCTCGCTCAACCAGACCAGCACCGGTGCAACGCCTTATGGCGCTAGCCATATGGCCGGTCAGCAGGGTAATCCTCTTAGCAAGGATGAAATTTCCGCCTGCCAGGCCCTGGGCAAGCGAATTGCCAAACTGTCGACCCAATTAAATCATTGACATGGTGCATCCACTAAAATTGACCAGTATTGCCGCGCTATCGGGTCTGTTACTCTGTCAACTTGGTCTGATTTTCTGGCAGAGAAGCTCCTTTGACCTCTACTGGCCCCTGATACTAAGCTTTCCGCTGCTATTTCCGTTTCAGGGTCTGATCTCTAACAAACGCTATACCTATAAGTGGATCGGATTTCTATCCCTGTTTTATTTTTGTGTGGGTATCAGCGAACTGGTATCTAGTCCGGAATTGAAAATATATGCCTCGCTGACCACGTTTTTCAGTATCGCTTTATTCATCTCGAGTATTTATTACACACGTTATCTGAATGTTACGACCCGGAATACCCCTGAACAGGCTTATTCCGAGCCCGCCGACCCTGACAGGCGGCCTTAGGACCGAAAATCGACCAGGGTTTGTTTGATCAAAGGTACGGTAATCTTTTTCTGTGCGGATAGCGATGCCCTGTCAAGAACACCCAGTATCTCGATCTGCTTCGACAGCCGCCGGGAGTAATGTACCAATAGATAGGCTATAGCTTCCCTGGACAATTCGATTCCGAGCATACCTGCCCGCCGCCTTATTATGTCTCCAATTTCCTTTTCCTCGGCCATTTGTAACTGCAACAACAGGCCCCAGGACAATCTCGACTGGAAATCAGCTAATCGGCAATCCAGCTGTGATGGATTTTGTGACAAGGTGAATATCAGATACAGTCCCTCGTTACTGCAACTATTGATAATTTGATAAAATCTTTCCTCCCATTTCTGAATTCCACAGAGCGCATCGAGATTATCCACAGCCAACACCTGGCAATTTGCCAGATCTTCGAAATCATCAGCATCGCATTGTGCCAATTCCATCCCATCGTAAAGCTGGAAGCGCATTCCTTGCTGCCGCGCAAAATGAGCGCATGCGTTTATCAGGTGGGTTTTGCCACTATCCGACGCACCCCATAACCCAATCATCGACTCACCTTTTGCGCTAATCAGCGCTTTCAAATTAGCGATGATCAATTTACCCTGCGAAGAAAAATAATTGTCGAAGCTGAACTGTCTGTCGAATGACAGCGGAAGGCCAATTTGGGCGGCTTTAATTGATAGTTCCTCGATCGATATAGGAATAATTCAGGATAACCTGTCGATCGTCCTGTGCATTGACGAAAGGTAAATCCAGTTGCTCGAGTACTTCGCCAAGCTCGATCAGGCGCTGTAGATCTTCTGCATCATTGCGTAGCTTTAGTTTGAAAGTTACCACATCGTCCGATATCAGGGCGACCCGAATTGAATCAACCACCGACAGGGATTCGAGATAACGTTGTACCGAAATCAGTTGATTAAATTTTGGCATCGACGAAACACTCATCAACAACACCTGTTCGACCCGTCGATGATCTTCCAGCGCGTACTCCAGTGCCAGAACCCGTGCAAGATGTTTTATTGCCTGATCGACTACCTGCTGCCTGGATGAACCCCTGTATTTCCATTTAAAAACCTGCTCGGCAAACCGTACCTCCCAATCGCCATGCCAGCCCTGCCCGCTGCGCCCGACAATCTGACCGATTACTAGTGCATCCGGTTCGTAGCGTTCTGCCAGAATATCTATATTTTCATACTGCCGAGAAACGATATCGGCGATGCTAACCAGCGCAATGTCTTCCAGATCCATCAATGGGAACAATACCGGTACACCCAATTTTACGGCTGCCTCATCGAGTAACTCGATAATTTCCGGGGTGGAATCTCCTGACACCAGGTGGATGGTCTCATTTACATCGTAGCTAACCACCAGTAAGCTGCCAGGACGTTCCTGGCCCCAGACAGGAAAATTATTTTCACGCAACAAACCCTCAACCAGTTGCTGATTGAAATCAATCTTTAAAAAAAGTTGCCCCGAATCGAAACTTTCCGAGTTCTCGTCCTTGCGATTGATATAGGTGAACTGCTTAACATAACGTGCACTGCTTTGCATCGGCCGACTAAACGAGGGGCTTTTAAGTGCATCGTCCGAACCACTAACCTTGATCACTACCAGTTTAAATGCCTCGCCAAACGCTTCCAGGCGTACAGCCGTGGTTTGATCCGCTACTGCCATTTCGATAGTAAATAGTTCCTCGACAACCACCGCCTGCAGGGGTCTGGAAACAACCAGGCTTAGCAGGAAAATTAAAAGGTAAGCAAATTTATTTTTCATTATTTCTCAAACAACCTGTCAGTTTCAGGTAACAACGCCGATGCAATGTCTTTTTCTATCCAGGGGCATGACAATGTTGGATTTCTTCCGACTGGGGGAGAATAGTGATGCAAATTTAATGAAACCGGCAGGAACCTGGCCATCATAGTTATCCGTTGTAGATTTGTCCCAAACACGCCATGCTTCTGCCAATTCCCGGACATTTATAGTCAAGGCGTGTAAAATAACACACCTGTAATATTTCCTGAACCTGCAAACCATGAATTCTGAAGTATCTCTCAGTTATCGAGACTCGGGGGTTGATATAGATGCCGGTAACGAACTGGTCGAGCGCATAAAACCTGCTGTCAAAGCAACCCATCGGCAGGGCTGTGTCGGCAGCATCGGGGGCTTCGGTGGGTTGTTCGAATTACCGCTCGATCGCTACCGCAATCCGCTCCTGGTATCCGGTACCGATGGTGTTGGCACAAAGTTAAAACTTGCGATAGAGATAGAAAAATTCGATACCATCGGTATCGATCTGGTGGCCATGTGTGCGAATGATATAGCGGTACTCGGTGCTGAAGCCTTATTTTTTCTCGACTACTATGCCACTGGAAAACTGAGTCTCGAAGTGGCCGAACAGGTGATTGGAGGTATAGCCACGGGCTGCCAACAGGCTGGCTGTGCCCTGATAGGCGGGGAAACCGCGGAGATGCCGGGCATTTATGCACCCGGCGATTTCGACCTGGCTGGATTTTGTGTAGGTATCGTAGAAAAGGAACGCGTGATCAAGGGTGACCGGGTGAAAACTGGCGACAAGTTGATCGCATTGGCCTCGTCGGGCCCACATTCAAACGGATTTTCGTTAATCAGAAAAATAATCGAATACTCCGGCGCTAATTTGACCCAGGATTGCGATGGGCAGACACTTGCCAAAGCTTTAATGACGCCCACACGAATTTACGTCAAAAATTTGCTCGCACTGACGAAAGAAATTCCAGTGCTGGCCATTGCGCACATTACCGGGGGGGGGTTACTGGAGAACTTGCCAAGAATACTTCCACCCCATTGTAGCGCAACTATCGACCGCTCGAGCTGGTCTCAGCCCGCAGTATTCGACTGGTTGCAGTCCGCTGGTAATGTGGCAAGCAACGAGATGTTCCGTACCTTTAACTGTGGCGTAGGTATGGTTCTGGTAGTGGATCAGGCTAACCGGGACCCATGCCTGCAACTGCTTGGTGAACTCGGCGAAGAAGCCTGGGAAATGGGTGAAATAGTCGAAAAAAATAACAGGCCACCCGTTACCCTGACATGACAGCTATGTCTTTTATTGTCCTGATTTCGGGCAATGGCACTAATCTACAATCGATTATCGACACTATCGAAGCGGGGCAGATTAATGCCAGCTTGAGCGCTGTCATTTCCAATAATGCCGAGGCCTATGGACTCACCCGAGCGAAGAATCACGCAATAGTAACCCGCGTAATCGATCATCGGCTGTACGATTCCCGCGACTCCTTTGACCAGGCGCTGCACCGGTGCATACAGGAGTTTGAGCCAGACTATATCGTTCTGGCCGGTTTTATGCGAATTCTTGGTTCAGCCTTCATTAATACCTACAGGTATAAAATTCTCAACATACACCCTTCTCTATTACCCAAGTATAAAGGATTGAACACCTATCAACGTGCGATGGAAAATCGGGAAACCGAACATGGGGTCAGTATTCACCTTGTCACCTCTGAACTTGATGGTGGACCGGTGCTGATGCTGGGTCGCTATAGCATAGAAGAAGGCAATACACTGGCCGATCTCGAGCAGAAGGGCCACCGGCTGGAACACCGCATGTATCCGAAGGTTTTACAATGGTTGAGCGAAAAAAAATTGCAAATTGGCAACCACGGAATCGAGTTCGAGCAGCAGGTTTTACGCGAACCGATCGAATTTGACCAGTAACAGGGAGCCTCCCATCAACCCGTGTGGAATCAGATTTTCCACGAACCAGGCTAGTCCATGTACAGAACGGTTATATTATTGCTAACGATATTCCTGGCGGTTCCAGGGGTCGCAGAGGACATCAGGTTAACACCTTACCAGGCAAGTTATGCGCTATACCGTGGCAAGCTTAACATCGCCAGTACAGAACTATCCCTGGATCAGTCAGGACGTTACTGGCGCTGGCGGCAAACCAGCAAGGCAAAAGGCATTTATGCCCTGTTCATCAATCAAAAATTATATGCTGAAACCACGTTGTTGGGCCTCGAAAATCAATACAGGATCCACAATATTTTACTCATGGACGACGAGGACGACGACCGATTCGAAAACGCCCGGTTTGACTGGAATAATCGGCAAATAGATATTCAATACAAAAACAAGCGATATACTGAAACCATGCCAGGTGAGGTCTACAATGCTCACAACATCCACCTGCTCGTTGCAAATATGCTGAATCAAAATCTTCAGGAATCAGTATTTTACTATTATCGCCGGGGTAAACTGGTAAAATCTCGGCTAAAAAGAACTGGAAAATCGACGCTCGAAATCAACAAGAAACGCATCGAGGTTCTGGTATTCGAGCAAACTACCGAGGGTAGCAGTTCTAAGTACAAATATTTTTACGATCCGGAAAAACCACTACTACCGATTAAAATTGAGAGGACCAAGCCTGAGAAAAAAACCACGGTCATGTTGTTACAATCGGTCGAGTGGCGCTAATTGTAAGCACTTGCGGGATTGAAATAGAGCTACACAGCCCCGGCGATGGTCATACCTTCAAGCAGAACTGAACCCGTGCGAATATTTCCACGCATGTCGAGATCATTGCCAATTTCGACAATTCCCTGGAACATATCCTTAAGGTTGGCGGCGATAGTGATTTCATCTACCGGAAATTGAATCTCCCCATTCTCGACCCAGAAACCAGCGGCCCCACGCGAGTAATCTCCTGTTACCGTATTCACACCATGACCCATTAATTCAGTAACCAGCAGGCCCTGATGCATGGTTTTAATGCATTCTTCAAAAGTCTTTCCAGTGTCTTGCAGGGTTAAATTGTGAACACCGCTTGCGTGCCCGGTAGTTTTCAGGCCCAACTTTCGTGCCGCGTAGCTGTCCAGCAAGTAATTTTGTATCACACCATTGCTAACCAGGTCGGCCTGCTTAACCACGACACCTTCCGAATCAAAATTAGCCGAACCCAGGGCCTGTAATTCAAAGGGATACTCTACCAATTGCAAAAATTCCGGGAATACCCTGGTATCAATCGCATCGAGCAGAAAGCTGGCTTTGCGGTATTGAGCCGAACCGCTGATTGCGGCGGTGAAATGGCCGATAAGACCACGTGCAATTTCCGGCACAAATAGTATTGGCGCCTGCCGGGTCTTGAGCTTCTGTGCATCGAGTCGTTTCAATGTACGTTCTGCTGCTTTTAATCCGACTGCCCTGGCAGTGGCTAAATGGTCGGGATTACGGCTGATTTCATACCAGTAATCGCGTTGCATACCACCATTGGACTCACCCACCACCGCACAACTGATACTGTGCCGCGTTGTGTGATCGGCCTGTAAAAAACCGTGAGTATTGCCATAAACCGAAACACCAGAATTCGAATCAACCGAGGCACCTTCAGAATTGACAATTCTGTCATCCAAATCGAGCGCTGCATTTTCACATTCAAGAGCCATCTCGATCACAGCTTCCGGGGAAATATCCCAGGGATGATACAAATCCAGATCGGCAAACTGATGCGCCATTAAATCCGAATCGGCGAGACCTGTACAGGGATCCTCGGAAGTATACCTGGCGATATTACAGGCGGCCTCAACCGTCTTTCGGATTGCCTCAGGGTCAAGATTGGAGGTACTGGCACTGCCCTTATGGCGGCCGAAATAAACACTGATACCGAGGCCATTGTCCTGTTGGTGTTCGATCGTTTCAACTGACCGCATGCGTACCGCAACCGATAATCCCTGCGATACCGATAAACCAGCCTCAGCCTGGGAGGCGCCCCTGTCCTGTGCCATTTTTAGCGTTTCGCTGACAATGTTTTTAAATGAATCGGTATCAGGAAATGCTAACATGGGTTTGTTTTTGTCGTTCATGGATGCATTCTAGCTTATCCCCATATGGAAAACGAAATTAAGAATTTCAGCATTGAAAATATTGAGCCTGTCAGCAAAACCCGGCTCAAGCACGAAAGTCAGGAGATACATAAACTGGGTAAGCGCCTGGTAGCCCTGTCTAATCGGCAGCTGGTACAAATTTCACTCGACGAGCCTGTCAGGGAGGCCATCGCGCTGGCGCATAAAATCCAGAACAAACGTAGCGCTCTTAAACGACATTATCAGTTTATAGGCAAGCTGTTGCGCGCCCGCGACACCGGCTCGATTTTCGCAGCGCTGGAACAGCTCGAACAGTCGAGCCATGGCCAGATACAACGCCACCACAGCGCCGAATACTGGCGCGATCAAATTGTTGACCGTGGTATCGATGCAATCGAAGATTTCCTGCGGGAACAGGTCAATGCAAACCGTCAAAATTTACGTCAGCTCTGGCGAAGTTACAGCAGCGTAAATACCGAGGCACGCAAAACTCGCTTTGCCCGATTGATATATCGAGAAATTTTGCAGGGCCTCGATCAAACGTTATAGGTTTATTGGCGAAGTGATTGCGGGCGAACCAGATAGAAGGGTCCAGGCAGCCTGTCCCCGGTATCCGGGCTGCCGGGAAAGACAGAAAGCTACCCGGACAAGGCTGTGTATATTCAGTGACGAATGATAATTAAAATCTGTGCGATGAATATCGGCAGGGCAAACATCAAGACAATCGTTTGACTGGAGTTGTTATGCAAGTAACATAGCGATTATCCGTTAATATTAAATCCAGAGAGATTTAGCCATGCCCAACAATAAAGTTTTAATTCTACTGAACCAATCTGAGCTTAGTCAGAAAATATTGCCTTATGTGGAAAAACTTATTACTGCAAAAGAGAATGACCTGATTTTATTTTATTTAACCAATCCACCTACTGGGGCCGGCTTTGGCGAACCTGACCTGGGGGCCGGATATGTCCCATTACCGGGCGATGTATCTGTAAAACCAACACTCCACCCCATTTATGCTACCCAACAGCAAGATAATATTGAAGCCCACGTCGAGGCCGAACTGATGCCAGTTACCAACCGCTTCAAGGCAGCGGGCTATCATGTCTCAACTGTGGTAGGTTTCGGCAAAGATCCGATTAAAACAATATTGAATGTGATCAGCAAAAGTAAAATCAGCCTGGTGGCCATGTCTACCCGTGCCCAGGTGGGCGTCACCCGCTTCTTTTTTAGAAATATAGCCGATACCCTGGCTCAAAAAGCAGGTATTCCTGTGCTCCTGATTCACCCTCCTGGAAAATAACGCCGGTTCCAACCATCGCGGACTGGACTTTTTAATAAGTAAATTTTTCGAACGATTTAGACGCTTGCGGGTACAACAGGAGTCCGCCGCTCGACATCGCCATTTTGCGCCCGATCGCGTAAATAATGATCCATTAGTACCAGCGCCAGCATTGCCTCGGCGATCGGCGTGGCGCGAATTCCAACGCAGGGGTCGTGACGACCTTTGGTTCTGATTTCCACTGGCTGTCCATCCAGATCAATTGTTTTACCC
>JACZQS010000019.1 GCA_022545625.1 Pseudomonadota bacterium | reverse complement strand
CGGCGCCAGTGTTATCGCCTGTTGCAGATCGTCAACCGCCTGTTGCAGGGTTTGAGTCGGTAACCCGTACATTAAGTCGAGATTAATATTATCAAACCCGGCCAGTCGGGCCGCCTCGAACGCCTGTGTGGCAAGACTCGCGTCATGCACGCGGCCTAACAGGCGCAAGTGGTCGTCGTTAAAACTTTGAATGCCGATAGAGAGACGATTGACACCCGATTCGCGATAAGCTCGAAAGTGTGAAATATCTGCGCTACCCGGGTTTGATTCAAGGGTAATCTCGGCGCTAGCGGACAGGTTCAAAAGGGCGCGTAATCCCGAAAACAGCCGGTCGATGGCATCACCGGAAAATAAAGACGGCGTACCGCCGCCGATAAATACTGTTTCCACCGGGCGACCCCAGATTAACGACAGATCCTGTTCGAGATCGTTTAGTAAAGCATCGATGTAATCATGCTCGGGTATTTGATCCGCCTGGTGCGAATTAAAATCGCAGTAGGGGCATTTTTTTTCGCACCATGGCAAGTGAACATAAAGACCGAGCGGTGGATTCTGTCTGATCATCGGCTAGCCCGCATATTGCATGAAGGGAACGAGGAAGCCCAGGGGAAATATGGCAAACAAGGTTGATCGATCGCCCGCCGATGCATAGCCGTAGCTACGCATCAAGGGGGATCGATCAAGATTGGCAGCCAGATTTTTCCTGACTTCGTTCAGGTACAAACTGACTATTTCGATTCCCATGATTTTCATGCCTAAATATACTAATTTACTGATAAAAGTCATAAGTTGTTACCGCCTTCATGCAATATGCGGTCAAGGTAATTTTTCGAGTAAAAGCCTTAGCGCCTGACCACGGTGGCTGATTCGATTTTTTTCATCGGCACTGAGTTCGGCGCTGGTACAGCCGTAATCGGGCAGGTAAAAATAGGGATCGTAACCGAATCCGCCACTGCCTTTGGCTTCAAGCACCATTATGCCTTCCCAACTGCCTTCGCAGATAATCGGTGAAGGGTCGGCCGCGTTTCGCATGTATACGATGACTGCCTGGTATCGCGCGCTACGCTGGGCTTCGGGTACAGAGCGTAACCTTTCCACCAGCAGGATATTGTTCGACTCGTCGCTTGCATCACTGCCGGAAAACCGCGCACTGTGCACTCCTGGTTCACCGTTTAAGGCGTCGATGACGATGCCCGAGTCGTCTGCCAGCGCCGCAAGCCCGGTATATTGTGCGGCATGGCGGGCTTTTATGATTGCGTTTTCGACAAAGGTGGTACCGGTTTCGGCAACCTCCGGGACGTTGAAATCGGCCTGCGGAATTATCTTGTAGCGGGATTCATCTAGCAGTGCCGAGAGCTCACGTAACTTGCCGGGATTGCTGGAAGCGAGTACCAGTTTTTTCATGCTCGTGTCTGTAATGCAAAAATTTCTTCTGTACCCTTTCGCGCGAGAGCCAACATTTCATGCAGCTCCTCGTCGGAAAATGATTCGCCCTCGGCGGTGCCCTGTATCTCGATAAATCCGCCATTACTATTCATCACAATATTCATATCGGTACTAGCATTACTATCCTCGGCGTAGTCCAGGTCCAGTATGGCCTGTCCTTCATAGATACCGACTGATACAGCAGCGATCTGGCATTCGATCGGGGATTGCTGCAGATCTCCCTGCTCTAACAAGGTCTGGATTGCATCGGACAAGGCAACCCATGCGCCGGAAATTGAGGCAGTCCGGGTGCCACCATCAGCCTGAATCACATCACAATCGATGGTGACGGTTCTCTCGCCAAGTATTTCGGTATCGACAGAAGCACGCAGCGCGCGCCCGATCAAACGTTGAATTTCCAGGGTCCGACCCCCTTGTTTTCCCAGGCTCGACTCCCGGCGCATGCGGCTCCCGGTAGAACGCGGCAGCATGCCATACTCCGCGGTCACCCAGCCCACACCCTTTCCCCGTAAAAAACCAGGTACTGAATTTTCCACCGTGGCATTGCAAATAATGCGGGTATCGCCGCATTCGATCAAAACCGAGCCCTCGGCATGTTTAGTGTAATTCCGTGTGATCTTGATCGGGCGTAATTCGTCGTTTGCTCTGCCGCTGGGTCTCATGCATAGGCCTCTGCTAAAAGAGTCGGGATTATACTGATCATTGGCACCGCCGTCAGCGGTTAAACCTGGTAGTACTCTTGGGGATAACCGGGCTGTTTATGCAGGCTTAGACTAAATAGGCTATGATTCCGCCATTCCAATCAGTGAGAACTTTTTCGTGCTAAAGAGTATGACCGCATTTGCCCGGGTACAGGAGACATGCGACGCTGGCGCGCTGACCTGGGAGATTCGCTCGGTCAATCATCGTTACCTGGAGCTTGGCTTGAAGTTGCCGGACGATTTTAAATCGCTGGAACCCGAAATTCGTAAGCTGGTGTCGCAGTATTTGAAACGCGGAAAGATTGACCTTGGATTGCGTTATCAACTAAATCAGGTCGGGGACGGTGAGGTCAGGCTCAACGAAGATATTTTGCGCAGGCTGCGCCAGGTAGAACAGGAAGTATTAAGTATAGTACATGAAGGCAGTAAGCTATCGGTGGCAGAAATTCTCAGTTGGCCGGGCGTTATAGCGGAAAGCGAAAAGGACCTTTCGCCACTGGTCGCACTGGCACTTTCGAGTCTTGAAAACGCGCTTGGGCAATTGATCGAGACCCGTGAAACCGAGGGTAAGGCACTACAAAAAATGATCAATTCTCGCTGCCAGCAGATTGGCGATATCGTGCAGCAACTGAGGGCACATCGACCGGCGATGATGTCGGCGATGCGCGAAAAGTGGGAAACCAGTTTGAACGAAAAATTGAAAACATGGAGTAAAGGCGCGGACAACAGCCGACTCGAGCAGGAGCTTGTAATACTGGCCCAAAAACTCGACGTCGACGAAGAACTGGACCGCATCGATACGCACATTAAAGAGGTTGGCAAGGTCCTGAAGCGCAAGGAAGCGGTAGGCAGGCGTCTCGATTTTCTGATGCAGGAACTCAATCGTGAGGCCAATACACTCGGTTCAAAGTCGCAGGATAGCCTGACGACTCAATGGTCGGTCGATTTGAAAGTGTTAATCGAGCAGATGCGCGAGCAGATACAAAACATCGAATGAAATCAAGGGGTCAGACTCCTTGATGCGCTAAATCAGCCCCCGCTCTGAAAAACTGGTGGTTTCATCGCCGATAATGACGTGGTCGAGGACGCGGATATCGACTAGCGCCAGGGCTTTCTTCAAGCGTTCGGTAATCTGAATGTCTGCCTGGCTTGGTTCGGCGATACCCGAAGGATGGTTATGCGCGAGGATGACTCCGGCCGCGTTATCGGCTAATGCCTGTTTTACGACCTCTCTTGGATAAACGCTGGCGCCATCGATAGTGCCGCGGAACATTTCACGAAACGCGATCACGCGGTTGCGATTATCGAGCATCACGCAGGCAAATACCTCGTGTTGGCGATCACGCAACTGCCTGTGAAGGTAGGCCATTGTGTCGGCTGGACTGGTCAGGCAATCGTCGCGCTTCAAGGATTCAGAATAATGCCGACTGGACATCTCCAGTACCGCCTGTAGTAGGGCGTACTTTGCGTTACCGAGTCCTCGCTGCCGGCAGAATTCTTCCCGGGATGCTGTTAATAGTTTGCGTAATGAACCAAAGCTGGTGAGTAGATCTCGAGAGAGATCGACAGCCGAGATACCCGGTAATCCGGTCCGCAGAAATATCGCCAGCAATTCGGCATCGGAGAGGGAGGGAGCGCCTTTCAGCAGTAGTTTTTCGCGCGGCCTTTCATCACTAGGCCAATCGGTAATCGCCATTTGTAATCCTTTACGTTATTCTGAAATTTATCCACTTGCGCTAAAATAGACCATATGGAACCAATGCTCAAGAAAAAAATTCTGCTCGGGGTGACCGGTGGTATTGCCGCTTACAAATCGGCTGAATTGATTCGACTGATAATCAAGTCGGGAGCCGAGGTACGTGTAGTGATGACCAAGGCGGCCACTGAATTTGTCCAGCCTCTGACCTATCAGGCACTGAGTGGTCACCGTGTTTATACCGATATTTTTGATGCCGAAGCTGATTCGGCGATGGATCATATTGAGCTGGCACGCTGGGCCGATCTGATGATTGTGGCCCCGGCTTCGGCTGATTTTATCGCCAAGATGCGCAACGGTTATGCCGATAATCTGTTGCTCACGCTGTGTCTTGCGAGTAAACAACCGGTGGCTATTGCACCGGCAATGAATCAACAAATGTATGCCAACCGGGCGACACAGGACAATATAAAGCAACTTGCCAGCCGGGCCGTATTGATATGGGGTCCTGACGATGGCGAGCAGGCCTGTGGTGATACCGGGCCGGGTCGAATGCTGGAGCCGACTGAATTATTCGAACGTGTGGCTGAATATCTGAGCCCCGGAAAACTGGACGGCAAGAATGTCCTGATCACAGCCGGCCCAACGCGAGAGCCGATTGATCCAGTGCGTTATATCAGCAACCGCAGTACTGGCAGGATGGGATACGCACTGGCGCAGGCTGCCCATCAGGCGGGTGCCGGGGTTACCCTGGTAAGTGGCCCGGTCAATCTCGATGCGCCATCGGGTGTTGAGCGTATTTCGGTGTCTAGTGCGATCGAGATGCGTGATGCGGTTATCGAAAGGGTGGCGAAGGTCGATATTTTCATCGCCTGCGCGGCTGTTTCCGATTACCGGGTGGAGCAGGTTGCGGCTCAAAAAATTAAAAAAACCACGCAAAAGATCAAACTTGAACTAATACCTAACCCGGATATTGTCAGCGAAGTGACGCGGCTAAAAAACAAACCCTTTACTCTCGGGTTTGCGGCAGAGACGGAAAAGCTTGAGCAGCACGCAGTTGAAAAATTACAACGTAAAAACCTGGATATGATTGCCGCGAACCGGGTGGCCGCCGAGCAAACCGGTTTTGAAAGCGATACTAACGAATTGACTGTAATCTGGCCGGATGGACAGCGCTTATTAACCTTGAATGATAAAAACGAAATCGCTAAACAACTGATCGATCTGGTTGCTGAGCGCTATAATGCCTCTAGCTAACCACGGGTTCATTTACCCGGTAGTCGACCAGGCATCGTAAAATAGCAGGTTCTATTAAATGACAGTAAAAAAGAGCAGTGTCGCCGAAATTTTGATCGAAGCCCTCCCCTATATCCAGGCGCTAGATCGGAAGACTGTTGTGATTAAATTTGGCGGTAATGCAATGGTAGACGAACAACTGAAAAGTAGCTTTGCACAGGACATAGTGCTGTTAAAGCAGGTAGGGGTGAACCCGGTCATCGTCCACGGCGGGGGGCCGCAAATTGGTAAGCTACTAGAGCAGATTGGTAAGAAAAGCCAATTTATCGAAGGCATGCGGGTAACTGACAATGAGACTATGGATGTAGTCGAAATGGTTCTGGGTGGGCTCGTTAACAAACAAATAGTATCGCTGATCAATTCCCACGGGGGCAGGGCGGTAGGGTTAACTGGCAAGGATGGGGGGCTTATCAATGCGCGGAAATTGAAGCTGGCCAGCGCCAATGCACAAAGCCAGGACCTGGGGCAGGTAGGAGAAGTTGATACGATTGATCCCGCTGTGGTGAAAATGCTTGATGACGATGACTTTATACCGGTCATTGCTCCGATCGGTGTAGGTAAAGACGGTACTTCTTACAATATTAACGCCGATCTGGTCGCCTCCAAACTCGCCTCGGTACTCGGTGCGGAAAAACTGTTACTGCTGACTAATACCCAGGGGGTACTCGACCCCGAGGGTAACTTATTGACCGGAATTACTGCCAGGGAAACCGACCGCCTGATCAAACAGGGTATTATCCATGGTGGTATGTTACCGAAAGTGAACTGCGCGCTCGATGCAGTGAAGTCCGGGGTTAAAACCAGTCAGATTATCGATGGTCGGGTCAAGCATTCGGTATTACTCGAGTTACTCACCGACAGTGGGGTGGGAACACTAATTAAAGCCTGATCAAAATTTTGCCAGGATTCCGGGTTGAACCGGGAGAGGGTGGTTTATTATTTGCTATGCAATAATCGAAATCGGGCTACATCAATTTCAAATTGTCCCTGAATTTTGTATTTTTCCTCCAGTTTGACCTGAAGCTGTTTTTCACGATTATCGATCTTGCGGATGGATTCTTCGATATTTTGAGCTAGTCCGCCGGGCACTTCCCGACCCTTGGATGTGTATTGCCGTTTAGCGTCCCCTTCCAGTCGCAACAACCTGTCTTGCGTGCTAGCGATGCTTTTATAGATCAATCGGATTACCGAGTCGAGGACTTCAATTCGATCATCTTTGACCCGGCTCAATTCTTTTTCTGAACTAAAAGTTAGCAGTAAAACCCTGTCGAGTTTACCCTGTGCCTCCTGTTCACGTTTTTCAATTTCCTGTTTAGCCTGTAATAACTTTTCGGCATCTTTCAATGCCTTTATTTCCTCCTCTGTTTTAGCGGCCTTCCTGGTACTGACCACTACGCCCTGGGCGTTCAGGGTTTGATATTCCCTCTTTAACTGACTGGGAGGCAGTCTATCGGCGTAACGCATATGACCATTTTCATCGATCCATTTATACATTTTTGCTGCACTCGCAACGGTGCAAATGCCAAGCAATATCAGGCAAAGCATAACCTTTGGAAAGGTTAAATTAGTATGGATAACGCGATGTTTCATGGCGTAAGTCTAAAACTTTCTAATCCCGGCACCCTTGATCCTGTATGACCCGAATCGGCGCACTTTAGTGATCTCTACCTAATCATAGAATATTTTTGACTTATTTCCATCGCTTGTTAGCCCGTCTATCCGGCGGAAAGCCTCACTGATCCAACAATGCTGTAATTGTTGAATGAACTACCTGAAGATAGTTTTCGTTACCCGGCTCGGTCACCAGTGCTGCAACGCCGATATTATCGAGGCGCCATTCCGGATTGATAGTAATTTTGTGCCGATTATTATGTTTAAGATCTAACTCGGGACTCATGTAACGCACCACCTGCTGGTGGAACAGGCGTTCACCTGAATTTTCGCCTCTTGTTACATCACTCATGAGTTGATTTTCATAGACGAAATAACGGTGCCGGAGGGGTTTATCGACTGCATCCGGGGTGACCGACTGTAATTCGATCTGCAATGCGTTGGAGGATTTTGATATTGACAGTTTGAGTTGAATTTGTGCCTGTTGTTTATTCGCACTGCGAATTTTATCCAGTACATTCCTGGTGCCGCGCGCCTCTTTGCCATCGACAAAAAACTCGGGCGTGTAAATTGTTCTCTGGTTGTTATTGGAGCCCAATTGCCTCTGTCTACTGGTATACCTGGGACTGCCAAATCGATCTTTCCAACCGAGATAATCCCAATAATCAACGTGAAACGCCAGGGCCAGTACGTCGAGTTCATCATTCGGCAGCTCGACCAGGGCCGCTAACCATCGATCGGCCGACGGGCAACTGCTACATCCCTCCGATGTATAAAGTTCTAGAACAGCGGTTTGCTGCCCATTGCTCGATATAGTAATTGTTTCAGCGGCAAAGGTGGGTGATGCCATCAGGCTCATTATCAGCAGCAGTCGCTTCATATTTAATCCCGGCCAATCCGGCAGTCAGTGAGATCCAGTGGTAGACCCGTTATCGAGTTCATAGTTCAGTCGATGCCGTACCGCTCACGGTAGGCAGCTACGGCTTTTAGTTGCGAGGCATGGCTAGTGCTTTTTATATGTTGGATGATATCATCGAGCCGAATGATGGTAATAACCTGCACTCCGAGTTGTTCTAACTCCTGTATTGCCGACAACTCTCCCTGCCCCTTTTCCTGGCGGTCGAGCGCAAGCGTAACCGCGGTGACCCTGGCGCCAAGCGATTCGATTAGTTGCATCGACTGACGGATTGCGGTTCCTGCGGTGATAACATCGTCAATAATCATCACCCTGCCGCTTATTGGCGAACCCACTGTTTGGCCCCCCTCGCCGTGATCTTTGACTTCCTTTCGATCGAAAGCATAGGGGATATCACGCGCATGATGTTGATAGAGAGAGCTGGCGGTTACCGCTGCGAGTGGAATACCCTTGTACGCTGGGCCAAATAACAGATCGAATTCCACCCCCGCGAGCTGGATAGCCTCCGCATAAAAATCTCCCAGGGCCGTCAGATCGGCGCCGGTGTTAAATAGCCCGGCATTGAAAAAGTAGGGGCTCACGCGTCCAGATTTCAAAGTAAACTCACCGAATTTGAGAACTCCCCTTTGCAGGCAGTAGTCTAGAAATTGAGATTGGTAGGCTTGCATATCATGTATCATAGCGGTTTATGAGAAAGCTTTCATGCGAGTGATATCGATCAATACCAATGGTATACGCGCGGCTGCCCGTAAAGGTTTTTTTGCCTGGCTTGCAAAGCAGGGGGCCGATTTCGTCTGCGTCCAGGAAACCAAGGCACAGGTCGACCAATTGCAGGATCCAGTGTTCCATCCCGAGTCATATCAGTGTCATTATTTTGATGCATTGAAAAAAGGCTATAGCGGTACAGCACTGTACAGCTTGCACAAACCGTTGCAGGTTATTCGGGGATATGGTGAGTCTGAATTCGACAACGAAGGGCGTTATCTCGAATATCGATATAAAAATTTATCGGTCATTTCGCTATACGCCCCATCCGGTTCTTCGGGTGATCATCGACAGGAATCGAAGTTTCGTTTTATGCAAAGCTTTATGCTGCATTTGCAGGCATTACGGCGTAAACGTAGAGAATTTATCATCTGCGGAGACTGGAATATAGCGCACCAGAATATTGATTTGAAAAACTGGAGATCGAATCAGAAAAATTCCGGATTTTTACCCGAGGAAAGAGCCTGGCTGAGCGATTTATTTGATCGGGTCGGTTTTATTGACGGTTTTCGCCAGGTCGATCAACGCGAGGAACAATATACCTGGTGGTCGAATCGGGGGCAGTCCTGGGCTAACAATGTTGGTTGGCGAATCGATTATCAAATGGTGACACCGGGTTTGAAAGATAAGATTCAGAAGGCCTCGATTTTCAGGCGAGATCGCTTTTCTGACCATGCACCCCTGATCATGGACTATGACTTTTCAATCGCCGGTTAATGAGTAATTCGCAGCAACCAGGCTGGTTGGAGACCTCAAAAGCATTTGCCCACCCGCGAGTGGTCACCATGCTGTTTCTCGGCTTCTCGGCTGGGATTCCATTACTACTCATTTTTTCCTCGCTGAGTCTGTGGTTGCGTGAAGCGGGGATAGAGCGCTCGGCGGTCACATTTTTTAGCTGGGCGGCATTGGGTTATTCGTTCAAATTTGTCTGGGCGCCTTTAATTGACCAACTGCCAGTACCGGGGTTGACCCGGGTGCTAGGAAGACGCCGTGCCTGGATGTTAGTCGCGCAGTTGTCGATCATAGTCGCGATCGTTTTAATGGCCTCGATCAATCCACAGACCGGTAGCAGCGGTTTAACGATGATGGCGCTGGCCGCGGTTCTGCTAGGTTTTTCATCAGCTACGCAGGACATAGTGATCGATGCCTATCGCATCGAGTCGGCCGGTCCTGAATTACAGGCATTGATGTCCGCAACCTATATCGTCGGCTATCGCAGTGCACTAATTGTAGCGGGTGCAGGATCGTTATTCTTAGCCACCTGGTTTGGTTCTACCAGTGAGGTCTATATTTACCAGGCCTGGCAATACACCTACTGGGTAATGGCAGCATGCATGTTGGTGGGGATACTCACTACCTTGATAATCCAGGAACGGGGCGATCGCGCGTCGCTTGCATTGATCGAAAGCAATGCCGACCACGCGCGATTTTTATTGATGTTTGTGATAGCAGTGGCTGGTTTTATCGGCTGTTTCTATTTAACAAGCGATATTGTCGGTACGGCCGGGGTCGATTTGACTGAATTTCTGGGCAGTCGCCATCTAGCCGGATTTTTGCTTGAATTTTTGCGCCTGGCAGTTGCGCTGGGGATAGCCTGGGTTCTGGTAGTAATTCTGGTAAAAACCGGGATTGTGCGCGGCGAAATGGTCGAACGCAGCTATTTGCTGCCGGTGCGTGATTTTTTCGCCCGTTATGGTTCGACCCTTGGCTGGCTATTGTTAGCGCTAGTGGGTCTTTATCGAATTTCCGACATCGTGCTCGGCGTGATATCGAACGTATTTTACTACGATCTTGGATACAGCAAGATCGAGATTGCGGCGGTAGTTAAGACCTTTGGTGTGCTAATGACAATCATTGGTGGGTTGCTTGGAGGCCTGTTATCGATGCGGTTTGGGGTGATGCGAATTTTATTTTTAGGCGCCCTGTTATCTGCTGCGACCAATTTGCTGTTTATGATACTCGCAACGGTCGGCTACGATATAACCTGGCTCTATATCGTAATATCGGCAGATAATCTATCCGCCGGTTTGGCCAGTGCCGCATTTATCGCTTTTTTATCAAGCCTGACCAATATCTCATTTACCGCGACACAATACGCAATCTTCAGTTCGTTGATGACCCTGTTACCCAAGCTTCTTGGGGGGTACTCCGGTACCATGGTAGATGCTATCGGCTACTCTAGTTTTTTCCTCGTGACTGCGCTGATAGGTATTCCGGTACTAGTGCTGATTATGCTCGCAGCGCGCCGATCCCAGTTTTCTTTCAGGCTAGCATAGACGGTTGCGATGGGTCAGATTCAACCAGACTGTTTTTGCTGGATGCACCAATGAGGCGAAATAAACCCGACCGTCTACCACTGGTAGATATGAATAAATCGAACTTGCTTAATACCAGGAGCCATCATGCCAAATTCTGAATCACTGTTTGAGCGCGCCATAAAAGTGATCCCGGGGGGTGTTAATTCACCGGTACGTGCCTTCAATGGTGTTGGCGGTACTCCGGTGTTTATCGACCATGCCGAGGGTGCCTGCTTAATTGATGTGGAGGGCAAGTCGTATATCGATTATGTCGGTTCCTGGGGGCCAATGATTTGTGGTCACGCGAATCCGGAGATAATCGACGCAGTCTGTGCAGTTGCAAAAAAAGGGCTAAGTTTTGGAGCACCAACCCGGCTCGAAGTTGAGTTGGCAGAAAATATTTGTTCGATAATGCCGGGTATGGACCAGGTGCGTATGACCTGCTCCGGGACCGAAGCAACGATGAGCGCGATCCGACTGGCTCGAGGCTATACCGGTCGCGATAAAATCATAAAGTTTGAGGGTTGTTATCATGGTCATGCCGACTCACTATTGGTCAAGGCCGGATCGGGGGCATTGACGCTAGGCATTCCCAGTTCTCCCGGTGTACCAGATGCCGTGGCAGAAATCACAATTACCCTGGAATTCAATAATAGTGAGCAGGTTGGGCAGGTATTCGCTGAGATCGGTGATCAAATCGCCTGTGTCATAGTCGAGCCGGTAGCCGGTAATATGAACTGTGTGCCGCCGGAAGAAGGATTTCTGGCAAGCTTACGCAGCTGCTGCGACGAATCCTCTTCGGTATTGATTTTCGATGAAGTGATGACCGGGTTTCGTGTTGGTTTAACCGGCGCACAAGGACGGTATGGAATCAAACCGGACTTGACCACGCTCGGAAAGGTGATAGGTGGCGGAATGCCGGTTGGAGCCTTTGGTGGGCGACAGGAAATCATGGATCATATTGCGCCGACAGGTCCCGTGTATCAGGCCGGTACGCTGGCTGGCAATCCGGTGGCGATGGCGGCTGGATTGAAAAACCTGGAAATTATATCGCGCCCCGGGTTTTATGATGAACTTGAACGTAAGACGAAGGACCTGGTAGAGGGAATATTAGCGGCGGCTAAGAGTAAAAAAATTCCGCTCTGTGCTAACAGGGTAGGCGCAATGTTTGGCTTGTTTTTCACCGATCAGGAATGCGTGAGCCGTTTTTCCGATGTAACCCGGTGTGACGTCGAGCGCTTCAGACAATTTTTCCATTCGATGTTAAAACAGGGTGTGTATCTTGCGCCTTCAGCCTTTGAAGCGGGGTTTGTGAGTGCGGCGCACAGTGATGCGCAAATTCAGAAAACTATTGAATACGCCGATCGAGCGTTTTCTGATCTTTAGCCTTTAGTTCTGGGGACACAATACTCAATTATTACTATGCTTTTCGAGAGTTAAGTATTGTGTCCCCAGAACTCCGGAATCTTTTTTATGATGTGGCAAGGTCCAAGATTCCTGGTCAGATTCAAGGGGTCAGACTCCTTGATAATGGATAACCAGCGTAATCGACTACTTCAACCCCAACATGCCGAGCTTTAAATTCTTGTCGGCCGGATAATTTCCTAACCAGATTTCCATTAGCGCATTTTTGAAGTCCTCGCCTGGAATCACGCCGAGGACCTTGCTATTTTTGATAATGGTTGTGCCTTTGCCCGGAATATAGTCGAGAATATATTGTTCTTTAGCGACCACATTCGCATCGAAATAACCGTAAAACTGGTCGATACGATCTTGCAGTGCGGCGATAGTTTCCTTGTTCTGGTTTTTACTGAAACCTTCACGCCAGGCTTTGAGTAATTTTTCCTTTGCGACTTCTTTGTATACGAAGTCCATCTGTATGCGACTGGCATGCGGGGCGGAAAGGATTTCGGCGACATTATCGGACCTGGTAACCAGGTATAAGGATCCGACGTAGATATCGATCCAGAATTTTTCTCGCAGCCCGATGCCGTTGAGTAGCAGGGTCTCGCCGTTCTCGGCGGTGATCTGATCTTTCACAAATACACCCGATAATTCTGCCGCCTGTGCGGTGGGAATCAGCAGGAACATGATTCCAATTATGAATAGGTTTCTCATCGGCGCGGGTCCTCGCATACTCGAATCAAAGTGCTAGTTTAGTCTTCACCATTAAACAAAGGAACCCCGCTATCCTCCTTGCATCTCCGCAGGGTTTACATATTGAATCACACCCAGGCGGATTAGCTCCGCATGTAATATGACTGCCCGGTCTCCGCAATTTGGGATTTCCAGCAACCTTTGCTTGAGGTTGGTATCGAGAGGTAACTGGTATATCAGCCGATACATCATTTCAGAAAAACTCTGATTGTTATCCGGTATTTTCCCCTCCTGGGCACTAATGTGGTTGAGTAATTCCAGCATATAATAAAATTGTTCGGGGATATCAACCTCGGCAATCTCTGTCAGGATTTTGACCTTGCCCACGGTCAGACCATTATCCTGATTTTGCGTCGATATTATTTCGAAACGTTCAAGTCCCAGGGCGGTGACACCCAGCAGGCCGTCGGCCCGGTCCTGCCAG
>JACZQS010000270.1 GCA_022545625.1 Pseudomonadota bacterium | reverse complement strand
ATTATTAGGCGCGATGCGTTCGGCAGCCCAGATTGTCGCCTACGAGATTGCGATGGGTTTCGCCCTGGTGGGCGTGCTAATGGCGGCAGGTAGCCTGAATCTGGGCGAGATTGTGGCCAGCCAGGAGGGTGGTGTGGGAAGCTGGTTTTTTATTCCCCTGTTGCCCCTGTTTATGGTTTATTTTATATCGGGCGTGGCCGAAACCAATCGCGCTCCGTTTGACGTGGTGGAAGGTGAATCCGAAATCGTTGCCGGTTTTCATGTCGAGTATTCAGGCATGACCTTCGCGGTATTTTTTCTCGCCGAATACGCCAACATGATTTTGATCGCGATGCTGGCATCGCTGATGTTCTTCGGCGGCTGGTTAAGTCCTATACCGGACCTGGTGGGAGACAGTATCGGCTGGTTGTTCCTGAAGACCGGTTTTTTCATGTTTTTGTTCCTCTGGTTTCGGGCCACCTTCCCGCGTTATCGGTATGACCAGATCATGCGCCTGGGCTGGAAAGTGTTGATCCCGGTGACCCTCGTGTGGATTGCGGTAGAAGGTGTGATGGTCTATTTTAAGCTTGGTCCCTGGTCGGTGTAATACTATGTTTGCAAGGATAAAATTTTACCTCAAAAGCTTCCTGTTTCTCGAGTTGCTGCAGGGCCTTGGTGTGACCGGCCGGTATTTTTTCCGCAAAAAAGTTACCGTGCAGTATCCAGAACAAAAAACACCAATCAGCCCCAGATTCAGGGGTTTGCACGCGTTGCGTCGATACGCGAACGGCGAAGAGCGTTGCATCGCCTGTAAATTGTGTGAAGCGGTTTGCCCGGCGGTGGCCATTACCATCGAGTCAGAACAGCGGGCGGACGGTACGCGCCGAACCACGCGCTACGATATCGACTTGTTCAAGTGTATTTACTGTGGCTTTTGCGAAGAAGCCTGTCCGGTCGATGCGATCGTCGAGACCAATATCTTCGAGTATCACTTTGAGAATCGGGGTGAAAATATTATGACCAAGGAAATGCTGCTCGAATTTGGTGATCGCTATGAGGAGCAGTTAGCCGCAGACCGTGCTGCTGACGCACCCTACCGGTAATTATTGGAATGATTGAGGCGATTATTTTTTATGTTTTTGCATTTATGACCATTACCACGGCGACCGTGGTCGTGACGGTGCGAAATCCGATTAATGCTGCATTGTTCCTGGTACTGACATTTTTTACCAGTGCGGTCATCTGGATGACCCTCGAAGCCGAGTTCCTCGCCATCATCCTGGTGCTGGTTTACGTGGGTGCGGTGATGGTGTTATTCCTGTTCGTGGTAATGATGCTCGATATTAATATTGCACAAATGCGCGAAGGATTCAGCCGGATTTTACCGCTCGGCATAGTCTTCGCCGTCATCATGTTATTACTGATGTGGTCTGTGGTTACCGACGATATATTCTCACTTGAGTCGATAGCCACTCCAGTTCCGAAAGGCGCCGACTTCAGTAATACCAAGGCGCTTGGCGGTGTGCTGTATACCGAATACGTATTTGCATTTGAAATAGCCGCGGTGATATTGCTGGTCGCACTCGTGGCCGCTTTATCTCTCACCATGCGTAAGCGCCCACGGACCAAATATCAAAATCCGTCGGATCAGATCAAGGTTCGTAAGGCCGACCGTTTGCGAATTGTGAAAATGCCCTCCAGCGGTGAAGAACAGTGAGCATACATTTAAGCCATTACCTGGTACTCGCCGCGATACTGTTTAGCATTAGCATTGCCGGTATCGTCATTAACCGCAAAAACGTGATTATCCTGTTGATGTCGATCGAACTCATGCTGCTCGCTGTGAACCTGAATTTTATCGCATTTTCGCACTACCTCGACGATCTCGCGGGACAGATATTCGTGTTCTTCATTCTTACCGTCGCTGCCGCGGAAGCCGCGATAGGGCTGGCGATACTGGTGGTGTTATTTCGCAACAAGGGTTCTATCAATGTGACCGATATCAGCGAGTTAAAAGGATAGGCATGGAATCAGTTTACCTGGCCATTCCCCTGGCATCGTTGGCTGGCGCCATTATCGCCGGTTTATTTGGCAGCAAAATTGGACGTGCGGGTGCACACTGGGTGACGATAATTGGTGTCGGCGTCTCGTGCCTGCTGTCCCTGGTCGTGTTGAAAGACGTGGTACTCGACGGTGCGGCGATTTACAACCAGTCGGTTTATGTCTGGATGATAAGCGATGGCATTCGGTTCGAAGTAGGTTTCCTGATCGACAGCCTGACCGCGATGATGATAGTGGTGGTAACCAGCGTTTCGTTAATGGTGCACATTTATACCATTGGTTACATGGCGGATGACCCGGGTTACCAGCGTTTTTTCTGTTATATCGCGCTTTTCACTTTTTCGATGCTGATGCTGGTGATGTCAAATAACTTCCTGCAGCTTTTCTTTGGCTGGGAAGCGGTTGGACTGGTTTCGTATCTGTTGATCGGATTCTGGTATACGCGGGAAACCGCAATCTTCGCCAATATGAAGGCCTTCCTGGTCAACCGGGTCGGTGATTTTGGCTTCCTGCTCGGTATCGCTGTACTGCTAACTTACACCGGATCGCTTGATTACTACGAGGTATTTGAACGATCGGATAGTATGGTGTCAGCCACGCTGCAGGTAATACCCGGACTCGACTGGAGCGTGATAACACTGGCCTGTATATTGCTGTTCATCGGCGCTATGGGTAAATCGGCGCAGGTACCGTTACACGTATGGTTACCCGATTCGATGGAGGGCCCAACACCGATCTCCGCCCTGATCCACGCCGCAACCATGGTGACCGCCGGTATTTTTATGGTGGCGCGCATGTCACCGCTATTCGAATTATCTGAAACAGCCCTGTCGGTAGTGCTGGTAATCGGTGCTACCACGGCATTTTTTATGGGCCTGATCGGTATAGTGCAAAACGATATCAAGCGGGTCGTGGCTTATTCGACCCTGTCGCAACTCGGCTACATGACTGTCGCCCTGGGTGCTTCGGCTTATTCGGCGGCTATATTCCACTTGATGACCCATGCATTTTTCAAGGCGCTGTTATTCCTCGCTGCCGGCTCGGTGATCATCGCGATGCACCACGAGCAGGATATTCGCAAGATGGGTGGTTTGAAAAAGTATATGCCGATAACCTACTGGGTGGCACTGGTTGGCTCCCTGTCACTCATTGGTTTTCCCGGGTTCGCAGGCTATTTTTCCAAGGATGCGATCATACTCGCCGCACAAAACGCCGATATACCGGGTGCCGGCTACGCCTATACGATGGTTTTACTCGGCGTATTTGTGACCGCTTTTTATACATTTCGCCTGTTCTTCCTGGTTTTTCACGGTGAGGAGCGTATGGATGAACACACGCGATCACATCTGCATGAAACTTCACCTGTGGTAACAGTGCCATTGATATTACTGGCGATTCCGTCGGCAATTATCGGTTGGCTTACGATCGATGCGGTGCTGTTTGGTGGCTATTTTGATAATGCAATAGTCATATTGAAACAACACGGTGCGATGGCAGCCGTGGCAGAAGTATTCCATGGTCCAGCCAATTTCGTTGTGCATGGCTTTTCTGGACCGGTGCTGTACCTGGCTGCTGGAGGAGTCATCTCATCCTGGTATATCTACCTGAAAAAACCGTCGATCGCGGAAGTCTTTCAACGTAGATTCAATTTTATATACAGGCTGTTAGACCAGAAATACTATTGCGATCGCTTCAATCAGG
>JACZQS010000269.1 GCA_022545625.1 Pseudomonadota bacterium | reverse complement strand
CTCCCCCTCACCCCTAACCTCTCCCCCAGGGGAGAGGGGGTTAGAGATCCCTCTCCCTCTGGGAGGATGAGCTTGTGAATTCCCTCTCCCTCTGGGAGGATGAGCTTGTGAGTTCCCTCTCCCTCCTAGGAGGATGAGCTTTTGAGTTCCCTCTCCCTCCTAGGAGGCTGAGCTTTTGAGTTCCCTCTCCCTCTGGGAGAGGGTCAGGGTGAGGGCCTCGAGAACCCCCTCGATATTTCCAAGTACTTCATTGTTCCAGAATCTGACTACCCGGTATCCTTTCGACTGCAGAAACCTGGTGCGGCCCAGGTCATAAGGTACCTGTTCAGCATGTTGACCACCGTCGATCTCGATAATTAATCGCAGTTCAGGGCACGCGAAATCTACGATGTATTGGCCGACGGGTAGTTGTCTTCGGAATTTCCAGCCTTCCAGTCGCCGGTTACGTATATGTGCCCAAAGATTTCTTTCGGCATCGGTAGAGTTGCTCCGGAGTTGTTTTGCTTTTTGCCTGATATCCATATCTCTGGCCTAAGTCTATTCCAGACAGAGCCAGTTAGCAGGTTTTGCCAGTCCTTGCGGAAGCTGTGTTTTTTCATTGCCGCAGGCAATATCAATTTGAGCCTGGGAAAGCTCTGAAGTCATACGCAAATCAACATCCTCGAAACGTGTCAGGAAAGTGTAGGCACCCGAAAAAGTAACCCCTGTAAGTCTGGCGTCGTTAAAAATTGCCCTCGATATATTGGAATATTCAAAACTAACGTCTGTTAACCGGGCATTTTGAAAACTGGCACGCCCCAGTTCGGACCGGGACCAGTCAATATTAGAAAATTCTGCACCTTCGAAGCTGGCCCGGGAAAACTCCGATTTGGTCATCCGGGTTTTTGAAAAAATAGCTCCATTAAATTTGGTACGATAGCCTACGGCCTTGGTTAAATCGGCCCCCGAAAAGTTACTCTGATTAAAACTGGCGCGAGTCAAATCAGCTTTGACAAGACTCGCGTCTGTGAAATTACTATTATCGAGATTGCTCATCATCAGGTTGGCGTTATCGAATTTACTACCCGAAAAATTTTCGTCGTCGAGCATCTTGTTGGTTTTCTTACAACCCGACCAATCCATTCCGGGTGATTTTTTATCGTAACAGCCTGCCTCTACTGTATTCACTAACATAACGGATAGCAGATAGATCAGAGCTATCGACCAGTTTGGAAAAAAATGCTTGTTCACGTTCATTACTCCCTTGCTATACCAGTTTAAATCCACCTGTAGAGATAATTCTAACACCAGAAGCCGGTAAAAAAAGAACCCCGCTCAATTTTCGAGACTAGAGGAAACCTCCAGAGGATTCTTGATCGCGTAGGCGAGAACCGATAGCTTTTTTCCCCGCAAGCTGATATTCCGTGATGGAAACCGGCTAAAGTCCGCACCTGCATTCTGCACAACATCATCGGTAACCACCAGCACACATTCCAGCTCCTTGGATTTTCCTTCTAGTCGTGCTGCCGCATTGACGCAATCGCCAATCGCAGAATAGTTGGGCGCAGTGGGTGGTCCCATGGTGCCGACAATCGCCTGTCCACAATGTATTCCGATACCAATTTTTAGCGGTTCTTTCAGTTCGCTTTTTAACTTTTGGTTGAGTTGATTAATCCTTAACTGCATATCGACCGCCCCATGCAATACATCCAGGCAGCCCTGCTTGAGTCCTCTTTCCAATCCATACAGCGCCAGCAATCCGTCCCCTTCGAATTGAGCATAGTGGCCATGACTTGCTGTTAAAGCATCCGACATTTCAAGGAAGAACCGGTTCAGAATAAACAGTACATCGTAGGGCAGGTGAATTTCACTCATTTTGGAGGAGCCGCGAAGATCAACAAATAAAACCACTATTTCTCGCTCTTCGCCACTGACGCCCCCTTCTCTCCAGTCGCTGTTAATGCTGAGGTCAGGCGCCATTAACGGCGTAATCTGCAATGCAGACAGCGGGCGTGTCTGGCAGGCGAGTCGAACATTCGGTGCCGCACCAATTCGATCCAGGGCAAATTTTTCCAGGACTGATGGCTTCTCCAGGTCAAGACTCCCCTCACCCACCCGCACACGGCAAGTAGTACAACGACCCCGGCCACCGCACAGCGAAGCGTGCGGAATCGAATGACTTCTGATAATTTCTAAAATTGTTTGACCGGGCACGCCCTTTAATACCTGCCCATTGACATGCTTAATCGTGACGCTACCTGTTTTAACCCTTGTTTTGCCTCGAAAGGCCCGTGCCGCCAGGGTTAAAAACAATAAACCGTAAAATGAGATGAGTATCCCGTCACGCAATACTTCGCTGGCCGATTTTTCAGCGGAGGTTTCTTCTGCGCCGTAGTAACTGTCATTACTCGACCCGTAATTATCCTGGTAACGATCAGCATATACCGGTATCTCGGGGTCCTGCTGCCAGACTTCCAGCTCGATCCCGACACGCACCATCGATAAAACCACCAGCAAGGGCATCAAAATAGATACAGGGTACAAATGCAAAGACCAGCCCTGGTACCAGGAAAACAGGCGGAAAAAGAAATGCAAACCGACCACTACATGGCTCCAGGCCACGAGCAGCAACAAGCCCTGCCTGAACAGAAGCCAATTATCGCTCAAAATACCAGTCAATAAAAATTCGTAGTTAATGTCGAAATCCATCAATACCCGCGCACCCCAGGTAAAAGCGACATGACCCGCAAGCAGCGGGATTATCGACAGACCGAGCAACAATTGGGCGAGCTCCCAGGCAGGCATACGCAATGTGCGGCGCCGATACAGGGACATCAGGGCCAGCCCAAAATGGGTTAATAACGACGTGTATATCAACAAGCCACCGACCCAGCTTCGCCAAAAAGGAGTGACAAACTTGCGCATCGATTCCATAGCCTCCAGCGAAACAAGCCCGAGGGTATGGTTGCTGAGGTGAACGATGATATAAATCGCCAGAATCAAACCGGTGGTGATTCGTAGTCGTCGTTCGAATAAGGTCAATTTGGTCATGTATTTTTCAATCCGGCTATCACATCGTGCGATATGCGGGCTTAAGTCTGGATAAGCTACTATTGCAAACAGATTATTAAATTAAAAGGCCTGTTTCGGGTTTGTTAAACTATTGAGTTAAGACCTGCCATCGAGTTCCGAATTTAATTGAATTATTAACCGGTCTCAGCAACTGGCAATCTTCCACAAATACCGGGCGGTATAACAATGCAAACTGGAATAAAGCCGCCCTTTGGTAGAGAATACCCGTATGAGTTTCGGAATCACCAAAACTATCCCGGCAACTGACGGCGTCGAAACACTAAACTCCCTATACGATAACAGTCTGAAAAAATACCAGTTCCACATGGCCGGTAAGAACCCTACCCAGCTCCAGGTCGGTGACTATCTGGCCCAGGAACACCCAGGAGCCGTGGCTCGGCGTCAAGATGTTAGTGTTCTTCCCGAACCATCCCACGCCTGCCCGCTCTGCCGCGGCCCTATCGTTCATAGGGCCGTCGTCCACGAAGATGCGGGCGTTCACAGGCCGCTCAACGATGTCAGGTAGAGCTTCCACGAACTCCCTGAGCTTGGTCTTAATGACCTTGTGGTAGTCGTGCCCCCAGGCGTAACGGGCGATCTTGCCCGCGGGTCCCGCTGCGCTGGTCTGCGGCTCTTCAGTCAGATAGCTCATTGCCACGGAGATGATCGACTTTGCTTCCGTCAGCAAGAGCTCGGGATGGTTCAT
>JACZQS010000018.1 GCA_022545625.1 Pseudomonadota bacterium | reverse complement strand
GGGGCCACCATCGCCGGTTTCAAATACGCGAACGCCAGGCTCTTGCCGATGCGGTGGCCGTATGCACCGCTGGTGGTAAGCCCGATCAATTCGCCATTGTGGTAAACCGCTTCATTGCCATAACATTCGCAGGCGATATCGTCGTCGAACAACAGGTAAGCCAGTTGAATAGCGCCACCCTCGGCCTGGCGTTTCTTGATATCCTGACAACCGATAAAATCCCGGCTGGTATCGATGAATCGTTCCATACCGGCCTCGATACCACTGATTTCCTCGGTAAATTCGTTGCCGTAGGCACGATACATTTTTTCCATACGCATCGAATTAAAGGCGTAGCCGCCAAAATTACGCAAACCGTATTCTTCGCCGATACGGCAAATCGAATCGTAGATGGATAGCAACTGGTAAGACGGCATATGCAGTTCGTATCCAAGCTCGCCCGCGTAGGAAACCCGGATCACACGAATCGTCGCACTGTCGAGCTGAATGTTTCTGGCGCACAACCATGGGAATTCGGCGTTGGACAGGTCCTGTTCGGTCATTTGTTGCAGGATCTCGCGAGATTTCGGCCCGGTCAACAGTAGTGCGCCGGTATCGTCGGTGACATTGGTAACGCTTACATCGAAATCGTCGACATGCGCTTGCATCCAGTGCAAATCCTTGTGTTCGGAACCTATCGCCGATATCAGGTAAAAGTGGTCCCCGGCCAGGCGAGTGATCGATATTTCACACATGATGCCACCACCAGGCGCATGAAACAGGCTAAGCCCGATGCGACCGTCTTTCTGCGGTAACCTGTTGCAGGACAGATGATCGAGAAATGCGAAAGCGTCTTTGCCGGTGATTTCGTATTTGGCCGATCCGGACAGGTCGATAATGCCGGCAGCGTCGCGCACCGCGCGGCACTCTTCACCGACCACTTCATGCGCTTCGCTGTGCGCCCAGGTCAGGCTTTCGCGCCTTATTGCATCGGTAGTAAACCAGAGTGCCTTTTCGTAGCCTTGCACTGCACCATGAACGCTTCCTTTTTCCAGCAGGCGCGCATAGAGTGGGCTGGTGCGCATCGGCCGACCATGGGGGCGATTATCATTCGGTGCGCCGACAGCATACATCGCCTCGTAGGATTCGATCGCCTTGATGGTACAGTATTTTTTGTCCGCCCAGTCGCCAAATCGTCGGCAGTCAAGCGGCGCCATGTTGATTTCGGTCTGGCCGTGCATCATCCACTGCGCCAGGTATTTACCGATACCACCCTGGGCGATCCCGATACTCGCACCGCACAGGTTCCAGAAATTACGCAACCCGGCCTGCGGTCCTGCGAGAATATTATCGTCGGGGGTATGGGTGATCGGGCCATTGACAATCGTCTTGATGCCGACCTCTTCCAGTTTTGGCGTCAGTTCAAAGCATCTTTGCAGAAATGGCATCAGGCGGTCGACATCGGGTTCAAACAGTTCACGATCGAATCCCCAGTCCATGCCGTCCAGGGCCCAGGGCTTGGAGCCCCACATTTCATAGGGTCCGACCAGGAAACCCAGTCCCTCCTGACGGATATACGCCGAGCTATAGGAGTCACGGCAGACCGGTAACTCCCGGCCCAGTGCTTCGATATCCGGGTGAGTCTCGGTGACCAGGTACTGGTGCTCGAGATTAGTCAGGGGTAACTCGGCACCCACCATCTTGCCAATCTCGCGGGCAAAACAACCGGCTGCATTCACCACGTGCTCGGCGATAATCGTTCCCTTGTCGGTCACCACCTGCCACTCGCCGGAGGGCAGGGCATTGATTTCGGTGACCCGCGTAAAGCGGTTGATTTCAGCACCTTTTCCGCGCGCCAGTTTGGATAACGGCATGACCACCGAGGTGGGGTCGACGTGGCCATCGCCGGGCGTGCTGACAATAACGCGGGCCTTGTCAAAATTCATCAATGGATTGAGCCCAGCTGCTTCCTCCCTGGTGATCAGATTGAATTCGAAGCCGACATTCTTGGCGCGGCTCTCCAGGTTTCGAAACCACTCCTCTTCGACCTTGCTGTAACCGACCCGGATACTTCCTGTCTGGTGAAACGATGAGGCCTGGCCGGTTTCCTCTGGCAGGATCTCGTTGTATAGCCTGATCGTATAATTGTGTATCTGGGACACGGTCATGTTGCCGATAAAGTTGCCGCATAAACCGGCGGCATGCCAGGTTGAGCCGCTGGTCAGCTCACCCTTTTCTACCAATGCAATATCGCTCCAGCCCTCGCTGGCGAGATGGTAGAGCAGATTTACCCCGAGTGACCCACCACCGATAACGACAACTCTTGCGTGACTTTTCATCTGACTGGCTTATCCGTTATGGTTTGATGCTGGATTATCGAACGGCAACGGATTAATCCTTCCGACCGATGGCTTCGCGTGGTAAAAATATAGGAAATTGCTCGCGTACCTTGAGATCGACCTCGTCGCTGATATGTGTCGGGTAATAGCTGCTCAAAATTTGATTCTTTTTTTCGATCGCTTTTTCGAGGATTACCGGCTTGTTTTGCTCGATCCATTCGTTCGGACTCAGACGGTCGCCAAATTCAGGGTAGATATATTCGGTCTGCATCACTTCGAGCGTCTGCCCGGCGCCAAGATAGTGGCCCTTGTTACCCAGGCAAACATCTTTCAGGACCTCGAAGCTCAGGGTTTCTTCGTTGACTTCAATGCCCCGGGTAATACGCATCACAGCGCCGAGAATGTCATTATCGATCAACAAGGATTCCGGACAGGCAGCGAGCAGGCTGGCGTACATCCCGGCGCTTTCGTAAATAATATTTGCCCCCGAGATGGCAGCGCAAGCGGTGGTATAAGCCCGTTCGGCACCCCCTTGAATATCGGGAAACTTGGAATCGGACATACCGCAGGCGGTACCGGTTGGCAGGTCGTAATAATTGCCCATTTGTGCGCAGGCTGATGACAATAGTGCCTGTTCGGGTGAACCACCACTCATTGCGCCGGTACGCAGATCGGAGACAAAAGGCCAGGTGCCGAGTATCGCCGGTGCGCCTGGCTTGATCGCGTTGACATAGGCAAGACCACCGAGGCATTCGGCCCATGCCTGTGCTACCGCACCCGCGAGGCAGGCGGGCGACGTCGCTCCGGACTGGCCGGCAGACAGCAGCAATACCGGCATGCCGCCTTCGACAGCGGTTTTGACGCAGCCGAGGGCTTCCTCGGTAAATTTCATCGGCGGTACCACATGGCAACAGGAGATACTGACAAATGGCCGTTCACGCCATTTGTCCTCGCCGCCGGCGAAAATATGTAGCATTTTTAAACTATCTTCGAGGTGATGCACTTCGGTCCAGCTCGCGCCTATATGCTTTGTGGTACCGAGAACCGAGTTATAAGTAGTATTGATGTCCATCGCATAGTTATCAGTGATATCACGCAGCACACAGGTTCGCTGGAACATGTGAATATGTTCGCATTGATCGACGATTCTTGCCATATCGTAAAGATCCTGGGCCGTGGATTCGCGGTATTCGTTATTTTCAGGATCGGCAATCATTACCGCCGCACCCGCGGTGGAGAAATGCACTTTTTGCCCGGTAAGTTGCAGGTCATGTTTTGGGTCCTGCCCATGCAGGGTCAGGTTACGACAGCATTTATCCATCGTTTCTTCGATCACCGCCGGTGGAAACCTTAGCCGCTCGTCCTTGCCATAGATGGCGCCCACCGCGGTGCAGACATCGATACAATGCGGCGTCGCCTGCGCGAACCC
The DNA here is from genome assembly GCA_022545625.1 of Pseudomonadota bacterium. Lineage (GTDB taxonomy): Bacteria > Pseudomonadota > Gammaproteobacteria. The sequence continues at coordinate 9,722 of JACZQS010000018.1, read as the reverse complement.
GACCTCTTCGAGAATTTTGAATACGGTACTGTCGACCGCTTTAATATCGCCATCTTTGAGTGGCCGGTACTGGCCGCCGGTCTCCCCCGCATGGACCGGTTTCATGTCATCGGCAAGGGCTGCTTTTCGCAGCGCAATTTTTGCTTGTCTGCCACCGGATCGTCGTCGCATGTCCTATTGCTCCAGAGTTGGATTTATTATCGGATTGTTGGTTAGCCGATATGTCATTTTGTCGATACAAAAACATGGATTCAAACGATTATTTTTAATAGTATGCATTAGAATTTATAATCTATAAGGTATCGCAGATGGCCCGTCGTTTACCACCGCTGAATAGTTTGAAGAGTTTCGAAGCTGCAGGCCGCCTGTTAAGTTTTACCCGTGCGGCACACGAGCTCAATGTTACCCAGGCTGCGGTGAGTCACCAGATCAAGTTAATCGAAGGATATCTCGATGTAACCTTGTTTGTACGCACACCACGAAAGCTGGTTTTAACCGAACAGGGCAGGGCGTTGTTACCGGATATCATCGAAGCTTTCGACAAGCTGTCAAATGCTATTGGTGCAGTGCGACAGGATCCATCGAGCAAGATGATTAGCGTACGGCTGGCTCCGTCGTTCGCGGCCAAATGGCTTTCGCCGAGACTCAAGTATTTCTGGTTGCAGCATCCTGAAATCGACCTTCGTCTCTATCACGCCCATCCGGCGGTAGAATTCGATCGCGAAGAGATCGACATCGCAGTTACCTATGGCAAGGGCGACTGGCCCGGTGTCGTGGCTGATCCCATCTTGAGTCTCGATTTCTATCCTGTGTGCACCCCGGCGTTCATGTCTAATGACCGACCACTGAGCAATATCGATAATCTGCGATACTACTCTTTACTGCACGATGCTAACTACGAATGCTGGTCCGACTGGTTGAAACTGGCAAAAATTGAAGGCATTAATGCCAATAAAGGCACCATTATCGACGATACCAATGTGCTGATACAGGCCGCTGTCGATGGCCAGGGTGTCGCCCTGGGGTCGACCACGTTTGTGCAGGACCTGCTCGATTCGGGCAAGCTGGTTAAACCATTTGACATCACCCTGGTAAATGAATTCGCCTACTATGTCGTGTGCCCCGAAGCGCATCTAAAAAACTCCTCGGTGCTGGCATTCAAGGACTGGTTACTCGCACTCACCGAAAAACCATTACCGGTATAGAGTTTTTGCCTGATCGGGGTATGATTTGCAAGCTTGCCAATTTGCCTTGCCCGATGAAACACTCCATCAGTGAACTGAGAAAGCGAAATCGAGAACTGCGTGCCGGGCTGGATACAGCAACGCTTGAGCAGGCTGCGAAAAAAATTGTCGCGCGTATCGGTTCATTGCCCGAGTATGCGCAGGCCGGGCGTATTGCCGCCTATTTTGCGGTTAACGGAGAAATCAGCCTCGAACTCGTAATCGAGCAAGCCCTGTTACAGGGTAAGCAAATTTTCCTGCCTAATCTGGATACTCAATCGTTACGCTTTTCGCCGTATTTTCAGCAACAGAAAATGCGGATCAATCGCTACAAACTGCCCGAGCCCGACGTCCCCGATGAATCGATGCTTGGACCTGAAGCAATCGATCTGGTACTGGTGCCACTGGTGGCGTTCGATACACAATGCAATCGTATCGGTATGGGCGGCGGGTTCTATGACCGCAGCTTTGCATTTCGTAAAAACCCGGATCAACTGCGACCGGTGTTGATCGGAGTCGCCCATGAACTACAAAAGGTAGACCAGTTGGAACCCGAACCCTGGGATGTGCAGCTGGATATGGTGGTAACCGATCAGGCGGTCTATCGCTAATCCCGGCTTTAGAAGTCGAATTTAACGGCCTGATAAATCTTCGCGGCTTTTTCCCAGACGGGCCCGACCTTGCCATCGCCCACAGGTTTACCATCCAGTTTGACTACCGGTGCAATTTCCTTGCTCGAGCTGGAAATCCAGACCTCGTCCGCGTCCCAGACTTCGTCCATCGTGATAACCCGTTCTTCGACCGGAATAGTGCCGTCAGTGCGCAGCGCTTTGAGTGCAATTTGGCGAGTAATACCAGCCAGGATTTGATCGTCGATCGGTGGTGTTGCCACCACGCCATTTTTGACGATATAGGCATTACAGGCACCACATTCGGTCAATTCATCGGCGTCGTTATAAAGCAAAATTTCACCATCGCCTTTTTCGTGGGCCTGCTGGTAGTGCATCACGTTACCCAGTAGCGAAATCGATTTGATATTGCAACGACCCCAGCGCAGGTCATGAGCAGTCGAACAGGTAAAAGGTTTGGCGGTATCACGATCGGGTACCGGTGGCTCGGGAATTTCGAAAGTAAACGCAAACACGGTCGGTTCGACGCCTTCTGGATAAGCATGATTGCGTTTATTGTCGGCACCGCGAGTAACATGTATGTAGATACCTAGATTGCCATTACCATTTTTTTCACAAATGGTTTCACACATTTCGCGCCATTGGTTTTCACTCCAACCGAGCCGGATTTTGATCGCGTTGAGGCCATCATTCATGCGGGAGATATGCGGACCGAAACCGACCATTTTGCCGCCGTAGGAGGGGACGACTTCGTAGATGCCATCGCCGAACAGAAAGCCACGGTCTAGTGGTGAAATTCTAGCCTCTTCAATCGGCAGGTAAGAACCATTTAAAAATGCAATACTCATGGTGTGGTCTCAGTAAAAAAAGTCGGAAGATCGAAAAACGACCCGCAAGTTTAGCAGAAACAGTGTTGGTTCAGAAAATTAGCCAGCAAACCCGCAAGCTTCACGCAATTCCTGCAATACAGACTCGCCCTCGCTCGGCGACAAGCCATCTTCGGTTAAGCGATTAATACGCGTGACCCCATCGAGACCGCCGAGTTCCGAGATATATTTCAGAATACCTGGCGGATCAATCTCATCGAGCAAATCGCTACCATGCCAGACCGAGAGGAATGAAATAATAGCGTAGGCACCCCAGTTGGAAACATCGGAAACAATGAGTTCATCGCAACCTGTAACGGCAGGTACGATATTTAAATCCCTGATGGCTCGAATCACCTTGCCCATGCCAATTTCGTTGCCACCGTCGCCAACCGCTATCGTCGGACAATGACTTAAATTCATAAAAGTATCGAAGCAGGCAGTTCGTGCGCTGATATTTTCACCGCGCATATTGTAATAGCTGCCATCGGCAGCCTGTCCGGGGCGTTCGATAGATACAATGGCCTGGGGTGCATATTTGTCCAGCGCCTCGATTGCTTCCTGCTCACGATGATCGTGATCACCTACACGAATTTCGTGGACCCGGTAATTGCTCGCCAGGGCCTCCGACAGGGGTCTGCCACAGACGATTACCGGGGTGGCGCCCAGTTTCTCGAGAGCGTTGTAAAGTGCAATAGTTCCTACCGGGCCATCGGTTTCGAAAGTTTCTACCACCGGAAACCCGGTGCCAATCAAAACATGACCCCGACACTTTCGCAGGATTTGTGCGGCGCGCATGCAATACCCGGGCACTAAACAGGGTTGGACAGACTTCATGCCACGCAAATCGCGTGCGACCAGAATATCTTCAATTTTTAGACTGAGTGCCAGGTCCGGAGTTTGGTCGGTCATCGGTATCTTCCCTAACTCTTGACTCTTAACATTTCAGCGGCTGGGTTCGGTCAAATCGCGATTTCGCCAGCCAGTGTAAATTGTGTGCGTATTCCGCACTGATCGGTTCAAAACTAATAGTTGAGCCGGGGTTGAGTTGCGCCAGTTTGGCGGTATCGAGCGCGATGACTGAGCCGATTTTAGGGTAGCCGCCGATCGTCTGGCGATCATTCATCAATACAATCGGCTGGCCATCGGCAGGTATCTGAACAGCGCCATGGCAAATACCCTCGGATAGCATGCTGTTAATGTCCGATTTTATCGCCTCGCCCTCAAGTCGAAAGCCCATACGGTCGCTGCGATCCGTCACCCGGTATTGCGAGCTAAAGAATCGATGCCGCTCGACAGGGTCAAATGTACTTTGCTGGTACCCAGGTACCACGCGCAGTATTGCTCGCTCGGCGTATTGAGGTCGGTCATCGTCCGCGAGATAGTAATTCTGTTGCAATGTTTGCGAGGCGCAGGGTAGCTGATCGTTCTCCTGCAGTTTATCCCCGTTGAGTCCACCAATTTTTTCGCGGACTACAGTGGCGCTGCTGCCAAAACTGGCGGGTATGGCAAAGCCGCCGGCTACCGCCAGATAAGCACGAGTGCCCCGGGTTGTGTAGCCCAGCTCGATTAAATCACCCGGTTTGACCGGATGGGTTTGCCACTCGGCTATGGTTTCACCATTGACCTTGATCGGTAATTCTGCGCCGGTAACCACGATAGCCGTGTCGATCCCGGACTCGAGGGACAATCCACCAAAACTGATTTCCAGTGCGCTGGCATTAGCAGGATTTCCAAGCAGTCGATTGGCCCAGGCAAAGGCCTGGACATCCAGAGGGCCGCCGTTGGTGAGTCCCAGGTTGTGCGCGCCAAAGCGACCGAGATCCTGAATCAGTGTCAGTAGTCCGGGCTGTTTGACGATAAAACCTGTCACAGGTTTCCACCCAGCGATAGATATTCGTCACGTTCGATCGACTCGAAGCGAATTCGGTCGCCAACCTGTACCGGCATCGAAGGTTGTTGTTCAGGATCGAACATGCGCGTCGGGCACAGACCGATCAGGTTCCATCCGCCAGGCGACTGGGCCGGATAGACTGCTGTTTGCCGATCCGCGATAGCGACAGCCCCACGCGGTACCTTTTGGCGGGGTGTCGCGAGCCTTGGCGCTGCGATGCGTTCATCGACCTCACCCAGGTAAGCGAAACCCGGTGCAAAACCGATGGCGTAGACACGGTACTCACCCGCCAAATGTATCTCGATCACATCATCGACGCTGATCTTACCGCGTTCGGCGATAATCTCGAGATCGGGACCCGATTCGAGACTGTAGTACACCGGCAGGGTCACCAGCTCACCGCCGACTGCTTCTGTTGTATCGAGATCCCTGAGCGCTTCACGCAACCGCTTCCTGACTTCAAAATGGTCGCACTGGTCGATATCGTAAATCACCAGCAACGACGCATAAGAAGGCACCAGGTCGACAACGATATCCGCCATTTGTGAATTGATCTCGACTACCGCGCGCTGGATATGGGCCGAGACTGCTGCACTGGCCTGTTCGCCAAAATAGACGATTAGTGCGTCTTGCCCGGCAATTTCTACTCTCATTGATTGATAATATTGCGAATTTCGACAATAGCCGCGACACCCTCTTCGTTGTCGCCGTGTACGCAAAGGGTATCGGGAGACAGGATCAGCGTGTGTCCGCTAACCGAAGTAACCGTGCCGTGCTGGCAGATTTGCCGCACCTGTTCGAGCATTTTCTCTCGCGTGTGGACTGCGCCTGGTTTTGATCGGGCCAGCAGTTTACCGTCGTCGTCGTAACAACGATCGGCAAAGGCTTCAAACCAGAGTTCGATACCAAGCGCATCGGCCTCTTCACGGTGCTGGTCGGATTCCGGGGTTGCCTGGAGGGTCAAACGAAGTGGGCGATGATAGTCTGCCACGGCCTGCATGATGGCTGCACGTACCGGTTGGCTGGCCATCATGTCGTTATAGAGCGCACCATGTGGTTTGACGTAAGCGAGCTCCAGTCCCTGGTTTTTAGCCATACCATCGATCGCTGCAACCTGGTAGCTGACCAAGGCGCTAATTTCCTCGGCCGAACAATTCATCGAACGCCGTCCAAACCCGACCAGGTCGGGGTAGGCCGGATGTGCACCGACCATCACATTATTTGCCTTTGCCAGCGCCAGGGTTTGTTGCATCACCAGCGGATCGCCACCGTGAAAACCACAGGCAATATTGGCCTGGTCAATATGTGGCATGACATCCTCGTCGCGCCCCATTTTCCAGGAACCGTAACTCTCGCCCAGATCACAATTCAATAACAACATCGATTGGCCTCCCCCTACATCACCGCCAGATGGCTGTTGGGCATATCGGTTACCAGCATACAGCCTGGAGAATGGGTAATGCAAAAGGGTGGTTTCGCCTGTTCTACAGCAACCTGTGGGGTGACACCACAGGCCCAGAATACTGGCACCTCGTTTTCCCTGATGGTTACCGCGTCGCCAAACTCGGGATTGTTGATATCGCGAATACCAATCAGTTCCGGGTCGCCGAAGTGGATCGGTGCACCGTGCACCGCCGGGAAGCGGGTACATATCTGGATTGCGCGAATCGCATCGACCGCAACCATCGGCCGCATACTGACCACCATCTTGCTTTTGAATCGCCCGGCACTTGCGCAGTCGATACTGGTGCGATACATCGGTACGTTGACGCCCTCGGAAATATTTCGAATTTCAAGACCATCGGCAATCAGTGCCTCTTCGAATGAAAACGAGCAACCGAGTACAAAGGTCACCAGGTCGTCGCGCCAGTAACTGCTGATATCGGTGACCTCTTCGTGCAGCTCACCATTCTCAAAAATCTTGTATTTTGGAACATCGGTTCGAATATCAAGATCCTTGCCAAGTTTAGCGATGTTGAAGTCACCGGGGTTTGTTGCAAGCCCGATCAGCGGACAGGGTTTGGGATTTGCCTGGCAAAATTGGAGAAAATCATTCGCCCAGTCCGCCGGCAATATGCATAAATTGCCCTGCACATAACCTTTCGAATAACCGGAGGTATTACCGCTAAAGGCTCCGCTACGAATTTGCTTACGAAGTTCAAGGGGCGAAATGTCCTGATTCATGATCTACCGTACGGCTGTTTGGTCAAAGGTGATGTAATTATTATATGGCTCAGGTCGGTTCACAATCAACTACTGGCCATAAATGATGCCTGGCAGTCCCTGATCAACCTGATTGTTTTGCCAATACCAGGGGTTGCAAGTTTTTTAACGTCATCGCGCAGGCATTGGCCGCCTCCACGCCCTTGATCTTGAAGTGTTCGAAAAAGAATTTCTCGTCGGTTCCGCCTTGATCAAAATGCTGGGGCGTCAGTACCAGTGACAATATCGGTATTTCCAGTTCAAGCTGCAAGCTCATTAATGCGTCGAGTACCGAGCTGGAAACAAAGTCGTGGCGATAAATACCACCATCGACGATCAGGCCCGCTGCTACAATGATTGCGTATTGGCCTGTCTTGGCAAGCATTTTTGCCTGCAATGGAATTTCCAGGCTACCCGGCACCCGAAAAAAATCTATCTGGTTTTCGGCAATTCCGAGTAATGTACATTGATTGATAAACGATTTTCGCGACTGGTCGACAATTTTGCTATGCCAGGTGGATTGTATAAATGCGATTCGTTTGCCGCTATTCAACAACGCAAACTTATCGCGATCGATTTTACTATCCTGGGTTATTGCCTGAATCTGATCCATGGTTACACCTCTATAAATAGATACCGGGATCAGGGCGACGGGACACACTATTCGCAGATCGGGAGTCTGTTCGACTCCTGCAGCGCACAGCATTTTACTTCCCGTTCTCTATCATCCGGACTGTAACCGTCGGCTTCGGATTCTCACCGAATCTGCTGACCTTTTGATCGTGCGACCAAAAGCGCTCGCGGGCTGGTGAAGATAATCATTTCACTGACCGCCGGTGGGGAATTGCACCCCGCCCCGAGAACGTGACTAGTGCCTGTGGAGCAGCTAGTCGGCGACTATTATAAACCAATTAAGCTGCTCTGATAAGCTGGTCTGTACAAGCTTGAATTCGAGTTCGATGCCGCCGCTAAGCGTCATTATCGACCGCGGCTAAATCGCCCTTGCTTTCTCGCGTAACAGGGTTTTCTGTATCTTGCCGGTCGCCGTTTTTGGCAGTTCACCGAAAACAACTTTCTTCGGCCGCTTGAAGCGTGCCATGTTTTCCGCGCAGAAATTGATTAACTCATGTTCGCTGGCCTGTGCATCGGATTTGAGTTCGACGAACGCACAGGGCACTTCGCCCCATTTCTCGTCGGGCATTGCAACCACCGCTGCTTCGCCGACCGATGGGTGCTTGTACAGCACGCCTTCGATCTCTACCGAGGAAATATTTTCACCGCCGGAAATGATAATATCCTTGGCACGGTCCTTGATCTGGATATAACCGTCGTCGTGGATTACCGCAAGATCGCCGCTGAGAAACCAGCCTTGCCTGAATGCTTTTGCGGTGGCTTCCACATCTTTCAAATATCCTTTCATCGTGGTATTGCCACGGATGACAATTTCGCCCATCGTCTCTGCGTCCCAGGGTACCGATGCGCCGGTCTCAGGGTTGATCACGTCGACCGCTTCGGTCATCGCGAAACGAACTCCCTGACGCGCTGTTAACTCTGCCTGCCGCTCGGGGCTTTCCCGGTACCAGGCATCCTGCGGGGCGGATTGTAATATGTGGCCGTAGCTTTCTGTCAGTCCATAAACGTGCATGACTTCGAAGCCGAACTGGGTCATGCTTTCGAGTACCCGGGCGGGTGGGGGAGCGCCGGCGGTCATCACCTTGATAGTCCGGTCGAAGTGTTTTTGCTCGGAAGCCGGGGCATTTGCGAGCATGTTAAGAATGACCGGCGCGCCACCGAAATGGGTAATTTCATGTTTTTCGACCAGGTCGAATAACAATTTCGGACTGAAGGCACGCATGCAAACCACCGTGCCTGCAACCGCGGCCATGGTCCAGGCGTGACCCCAGCCATTGCAATGAAACATCGGAACCGTGTAGAGATACCGTGGATGCTGGGGCAGGGACCAGGACACGATAGTACCCATGGTCATCAGGTAAGAGCCACGATGATGGTAAACCACACCCTTCGGCTGGCCGGTGGTACCCGATGTGTAGTTGAGTGACAAGGCCTGCCACTCATCGTCGGGTGGGCGCCAGCTAAAAGTATCGTCACCCCGGTCGACCAGATCTTCGTATAAACTGTACTCAAGCTCATCGGGCAAAGGGGGTTTTTCGGTTGCATCGACGTCATCGATGATGACAATTTCGGGCTTGAGTTCGGTGGATTCAAGCGCTTCCCGGAGCACCGGCCAGAGCTGGCGGTCGACGATGAAAAGTCTCGATTCGGCATGGTCGATAATGTAGGCAACGGTAGCCGCATCAAGACGGGTGTTGATCGCGTTGAGCACTGCGCCCGCCATCGGTATCGAGAAATGGCTTTCAAACAATTCTGGAGTATTAAAGGCTAAGATAGAAACGGTGTCGTTCTTACCGATGCCCCGGGCAACCAGGCTGGAGGCGATACGGCTACATCGTGAGCGAAGCTGTGACCAGGTGTAGCGTCGCTGGTTATAGATCAAGGCTTCGCGTAGCGGATAAATATCGGCACTCCGCTGCAGAAACGACAGGGGTGTCAGCGCGACAAAATTAGCCGGATTTACCGGCAGCTGGTCGTATTCGACTGTCATTACATCTCTCCTATCAGAATTCTAGTCAACTAGTCATAGGTGCTTATTTAATTTCGGATTGGTGAGCCGTTATCCAGCATCGAATCGATCCTGGCCCGGGTCGCTTCAGTTGCTACCAGGCTTAGAAACGAACGTCTCTCCGCATCGTAAAAATCCTGTTCGCTTTGAACCGTGCCGGGATCGACATCGCCACCGGTGACGATTCTTGCCATTTCGGTGCCGACTGTCACATCGTGCGGCATGAACAGACCTTTATCTTTCGATTCTTCCAGCCATACACACATT
>JACZQS010000268.1 GCA_022545625.1 Pseudomonadota bacterium | reverse complement strand
GATCCTGCGTGGCGGGAACCGACCAAATTATGACCGTGAGAGTATCAACGAGGCCGCTGAAAGCCTTGAAAGCGTTGGCCTGGCCCCTGGCATCATGATTGACTGTAGCCACGCCAACAGTCAGAAGCAATTTCAAAAACAACTGGGTGTCTGTCGGGATATTATGCATCAGCTGAAAACCGGGCAGAAAAATATTTTTGGTGTCATGATCGAGAGCCACCTGCTTGAAGGACGCCAGGACATCGAAGAAGGATCTACCTTAACCTATGGCCAAAGTATTACAGATGCCTGTATTGGCTGGGATGATTCGAAGATGCTGTTAACCGAGTTGGCAGACGCGGTGAGAGAAAAAAGAAAGTTATAATAACGATCCGGCAGCCGCATGCCATTACTGCGATAGTGTCCGATTAGGCCATGGTGACTCAATCTAAACGTAAATCGAACCGGCAAACAAACAAGCTACGATTTCGCCGGTTTATAGCAGGGTTGTCAATCCTAGCCCTGGTGGCCCTGACCAGCTACCTGTACTACCTGAATCATCTGATTAACCTGCGATTTGACGGCGATACCTGGGCTATTCCGTCGCGGGTTTTCGCGAGACCTCTCGAGCTCTATCCGGATCGTGAATTGAGTGCCGAATCGCTTCAATACGAACTCGGCCTTTCAACCTATCAACGGGTAAATTTAAACCCCGGGTCAGGCCAGTATCGAATTTTTGATACTGCAATCGAATTGCATACAGAAGCGTTCGTGTTTAGCGACCAGATTGAACCCGCCCATCGGGTGCGAGTAATATTCAATCGCAATCGGATCGCTCGAATCGTTGATCTCGCAACCGGCCGCAACCTGGATTTACTCAGATTACCACCGGTCATAATCGGCAGCTATTATCCGCAAAACGGAGAGGATCGGGTTTTACTCTCGATTGAACAAATTCCGCAAACCCTGATTGATATCTTGCTGGCGGTGGAAGATAAAAAGTTCTTTGAGCATTTTGGTGTCAGTCCGAAGGCTATCGCGCGTGCCATGATTGCGAACTTCAAAGCCGGAAAAACTGTGCAGGGGGGCAGCACTCTAACCCAGCAACTGGCGAAAAATCTATTCCTGACTCCAGAAAAATCAATCCTGCGGAAGATTAATGAGGCATTCATGGCCCTGTTGCTGGAGCTTCGATTTGATAAGGGAGCCATTCTTACCGCCTATATCAACGAAGTATTTTTACTCCAACAAAAAAAAATCGCGATTCACGGTTTCGCTCTCGGCAGCCAGGCATTGTTCAGGCAGGGCCTCGAGCATTTAACTACTGAAAAGCTGGCATTACTGGTTGCGATGGTTAAGGGACCTTCACGTTATAATCCGATCACGCACCCTGCGGTGGCCCTTGAACGTCGAAACCTGGTGCTGCGCGTCTCGCGTGATCATCGCATTATTGACGAGGCCGAGTATCAACGATTAATCAAATCACCGCTGGCGACAGTAAATCGGCTACCCGGGATAAACCGTTTTCCCGGCTATCTCGATCTGGTCAAGCGACAACTCAAAGGCAGCTATTCTGCAGGCGAACTGGCCGCAAGGGGATTGCGTATTTTTACACCGTTTGATCCCTTGCTACAGCGCAATCTTGAACAGGGCTTGCAGTCAGGACTGGCTCGATTCGATCAACCCGACCTGCAGGCCGCGGTGATCATTGCTGATTATCTGAATGGCGATATTCAGGCACTGGTGGCAGGCAGGGAGGTGGATTTTCCGGGATTTAACCGGGCCGTGCTAGCTCAACGTCCGATCGGGTCGTTGATCAAACCCCTGCTGCTTTATAGCCTGATAGAGGATGGAAAAACGCTTGCCACGCTAGTCAATGATAAACCAATTCGAATTCGTCAATCTGACAATAAAGTCTGGCAACCGCAAAATTTCGACCGCAAGTACCATGGGCGAATGAGCCTTTACCAGGCATTTGTCAGATCTTACAACCTGCCCTTTGTCCACCTCGGCGTCGACGGCGGTCTCGAGTCATTGGCGCAAAATCTGAAGCAGATTAACCTGTTAAAGCGTGATGTCATTTACCCCTCGCTATTACTGGGTACCTCTGAAATGTCCGCTTTTGAAGTCACCCAAATGTTTCAGGTGATTGCCAACCGGGGCTACTTCTCGCCGTTGACCACGATTCGGCAGGTCAGTGATCGATCCCATCGTACGCTCGATCGCATACCGATAGATTCGTACAAACTTTTTGATCAATCCTCGATGCTGCAAGTACAGCGCGCGATGATAGGGGTAGGTGAGGAGGGTACTGCCAGTTATCTGTCACGTCGCTTTGGGGGCCAGACACTGGCCGGGAAAACCGGGTCTACCAACGATGCCAGGGATTCCTGGTTTGTGGGGTTTACCGAGCGGGACCTAACCGTGGTCTGGTTAGGCAAAGACGATAATTCACCGATTAATCTCACCGGATCTTCCGGCGCATTGCTGGTCTGGGCCGATATCATGCAACGCCAGGGTTTCAACGCATTCAAGCTTGATCGCGACGATTCACTCGAATGGCAATACATCAATCGATTTAACGGTGGGCTAACGAACCGCGGATGCACCGATAGTGTATTGTTACCCTTTCCTCGACACCTGGTACCCGATAAAAGATCAGCCTGTGAGTAAGCAAATATTATACGTCAATCGGCAGCCAGGACTACTGATACTATTAATCATGATCGCTTCCTGCAGCGGCCCCGAAATAGTACCCGAGCGCTACCAGACCGCGTCTATTGGGCCCGAGCGAACCGTTGGTCCTGTCGCCGAATTACATCGCAAGGCAATTTCAGCCCTCCATCAGGACCGCTACGCCCATGCCGTCGAATATCTTCAACGCGCAATCAAAATAGAACCCCGAAATGCCTATAGCTGGCACTACCTCGCGCTAACCTACTGGCACAGTAACCAATACGGCAGGTGTGTCGATATGATAAATCGCTCGATCAGTTATAGCTCCGGACAAGATGATCTGGATCGGGAAAATTCAGCACTATTGTCACAGTGTGGGGTGGGTTAGCCTTGCCAACACTTGCATCGGAACTGGAAGTAGCCGAGATTCTCGGTGAAGACGGCATCATCCGCGAGCAAATCGATGACTTCAAGCCACGCCAGAGTCAGCTCGACATGGCCAGGCTAATCAACGAGGCGATAGCCAATGCCGATAGCCACATTATCGAAGCCAGTACCGGTATTGGGAAATCGTTCGCTTACCTGGTACCGGTATTCCTCAGTGACAAGAAAGTCATCATTTCTACCGGTACCAAAAACCTGCAGGATCAGCTTTATTTTCAAGACCTGCCCCTCATTGCTAGCCTGATCAATAACGGATATCGAACTGCACTACTTAAAGGTCGAGGGAACTACGTTTGTCCAGAAAGATTGGACAAAAGCTTAAAGGTCATTTCCGGAAATGGAGCAACAAATTTACTGGACAAGCTGGTAAGAGTAAGGGAGTGGTCGGCGAGGTCGCGTTCAGGGGACATCACTGAACTGTCGGACTTCCACGATGATGCAGGAATTGTCCCCCTGATAACCAGCACTCGGGACAATTGCCTGGGCGGTAGTTGTCCCAGGTTCGCTGAGTGTCCCCTTTATCGGGCGCGCGATGCGGCGAATGAAGCGGATCTTGTAGTTGTCAATCACCATCTTCTGTTTGCAGACCTGGCATTAAGGGAAGAAAATCTGGTGCAGTTGTTGCCTAACGTCGAGGTAATTGTCGTTGACGAAGCCCATCAGGTGCCGGAAGTCGCCAG
>JACZQS010000017.1 GCA_022545625.1 Pseudomonadota bacterium | reverse complement strand
CAATTTTATTACAATGTCTCACGCGAATCAGTCTGCAGCAAAATGCACTCTACGTAACCGGTGAAGAATCCCTGCAGCAGGTCAGCATGCGTGCGCAGAGACTCAACCTGCCGGGCGAAAATTTGAATTTACTCAGTTCAACCTGCGTTGAGGAAATTATTGCCCAGATCAGCACCTGTAATCCCGCGGTTATGGTGATCGACTCAATTCAGACCATATTTACCAGTAGTTTACAGTCGGCACCCGGTTCGGTCAGTCAAATTCGGGAAAGCACCTCGATACTGGTGCGTCTCGCCAAACAAAGCAATATTGCTATTTTCCTGATCGGTCACGTCACCAAGGAAGGCCAGCTCGCCGGACCCAGGGTGCTGGAACACATGGTCGATACGGTTTTGTACTTCGAAGGAGACAGTTCAACGCGTTATCGTATTATTCGTGCGGTTAAAAACCGCTTCGGCGCGGTAAATGAGCTGGGAATTTTCGCGATGACCGACGAGGGACTCAAACAGGTCAGCAATCCTTCGGCCATATTTCTCTCGCATCACGATAAACCGGTCCCGGGCAGTATTATTATGGTTTCCAGGGAAGGCACTCGACCGATGCTGGTTGAGATCCAGGCCCTGGTTACCGCAAGCCACTCGGGGCACCCACGTCGAATCAGCGTGGGTCTCGAATCAAATCGACTGGCTATGCTGCTAGCGATATTGCAACGCCACGGTGGTATTCCCCTCTACGACCAGGATGTATTTATTAACGCGGTCGGTGGAGTTCGAATAGCCGAGACTGGTGCCGATCTGGCGGTTATTCTCGCTATTCTTTCGAGCTATCGTGACCGCCCGGTGAGCAATCGATTACTGGTATTTGGCGAAGTGGGTCTAGCGGGTGAGATCAGACCGGTACCTAATGGTGAAGAGCGACTCCGGGAAGCCGGTAAACATGGATTCGAAACTGCAATCATTCCGAAATCGAATATGCCCAAAAATAACACTAATAAAAATTTGAAATTAATCCCGGTTAATCATTTGGCCGACACGCTCGATACCTTATAATCGAGTCAGGTTAGACAGGAGCCGTCGCGACCGCCAGCTCCTGGTTTATTAATCTCACAGTATTGCTGACATGCCCAAAACAGATGACAAGTTAAAAGATTTTGAAAAATCTCTACAAGCGCTAGAAAAAATTGTTAGCCAGATGGAAAGTGGTGAACTTGGTCTCGAAGATTCGCTGAATCAATTTGAACAAGGCATTAAACTGGCGAAGAACTGCCAGGATACGCTGACTAATGCCGAACACCGTGTCGAACAGTTGATCGAGAAAAATGGTTTGCAGCAAACCATCCCTTTTGAGGAACTGGATGAAGATTGATTCGCAGACTTTCGAATCTCTTCACGCGGAATATCAACTGAGGGTCGACACGGCACTGGATCACTGGCTACCGACCGAATCGGTTAATCCGGTTGAACTGCACAAGGCAATGCGCTATTCAGTACTGGCTCCCGGGAAACGAATCAGGCCCGTGCTAGTTTACGCTACCGCATCCGCATTGGGTCTCGAACTGGCGCGGGTTGATGGCATCGCCGCGGCGGTCGAAATGATTCACGCCTACTCCCTGATCCACGATGATCTACCGGCAATGGACGATGATGATTTGCGTCGGGGACGCCCCACCTGCCACAGGCAATTTGATGAAGCGACCGCAATCCTGGCCGGGGATGCTTTACAGGCACTGGCTTTTTATATCCTCAGCCACGATCCCGAAATGACCAGTAATCACAAGGCCCGTTTACAAATGATTGAAAAACTTTCGCTGTTTTCCGGTTCGCGCGGGATGGCCGGTGGGCAGGCAATCGACCTGGCATCGGTCGGAAAACAGCTCAACATTGCCGAGCTCGAAACCATGCATATTCACAAGACCGGGGCTTTGATTAGAACCTGCATTCAACTGGTAGCCCTGAGTACCAATCAGTTGGACAAAGGTAAATTAAAAATTTTGGATAGCTACGCAAAATGCGTAGGCCTGTCGTTTCAGATACAGGATGACATACTTGATGTGGTGGGCAATACGCAGATGCTGGGTAAACCCCAGGGTTCCGATTATGATCGAAACAAACCCACTTATCCGTCGATAATCGGCCTTGACGCTTCGCGCGAAAAAGCGTTCGATTTACATCACAGGGCACTCGACGCCTTATCGAATTTTGGTGAGGAAGCCGATATACTAAGGTATATTTCGGCCTGGTTTGTAGAGCGCAGCTGCTAATACGGTATCAATGTTAATGACCTCAAATGAATTCCCGCTAATCGACAGGATCCAATCGCCTGCGGATTTACGCGCTTTCAAAAAAGACGAGCTCAAGCCACTGGCTGATGAATTACGAGCGTTTCTGATCCAAAGCGTGTCTAAATCCGGAGGGCATCTGGCATCCGGCCTCGGATCGGTAGAGTTAACCATAGCCCTGCATTATTTATTCGATACACCTCATGACCGGTTAGTCTGGGACGTCGGGCATCAATGTTATCCGCACAAAATTCTCACCGGCCGCCGCGAGCAAATGTCGGGAATAAGGCAGCAGGGAGGCCTGTCCGGTTTTCCCAAGATTACCGAATCTGAATACGATCATTTCGGCGCGGGTCACGCAAGCACATCGATCGCCGCGGCGTTGGGCATGGCTATCGCGGCCAATGCCCAGGGAATTGATCGCAGGACTGTAGCCATTATTGGCGATGGCGGGATGACTGCTGGCATGGCCTATGAGGCTCTCAATCATGCAGGCAGCATCGACATCGATTTACTCGTTATACTCAACGACAATAAGATGTCGATATCGCCCAATGTCGGCGCAATGTCAAAATACCTGACCCGTATCTGGTCGGGAAAAATTTATTCGAATATGCGCGCGGGCAGCAAAAGAGTATTGCAGAAAATACCCGCTGCCTGGGAGTTTGCACGCCGCGCAGAGGAACACGTGAAGGGCATGATTGTTCCCGGCACGTTATTCGAGGAACTGGGTTTTTCATATTTTGGTCCAATCGACGGCCATAATTTGTCCGAAGTAATGCGCCTGATAAAAAATCTGCAACAACTATCAGGACCACGAGTGCTGCATATCGTCACTCAAAAAGGCAAGGGATATGCGCCGGCCGAGGACGATGCCTTAAAGTTTCATGGCGTCGGCCCGTTCGACCCGGAGTCGGGAAAGACAGCATCTTCGAGCAAACCTGGGATACAGTCCTATACCCAGATCTTTTCCGACTGGTTGGTAAAAAAAGGCCAGGAAAACCCATTGTTGCACGCCATTACCCCGGCTATGCGCGAAGGCTCCGGGCTGGTCGAGTTTTCGAAGAAATTTCCCCAGCGGTATCATGATGTGGGTATTGCCGAACAACATTCAGTGACCCTCGCAGCTGGCATGGCCCGTGATGGTTTAAAACCGGTAGTGGCCATCTATTCGACATTTCTGCAGCGCGCTTACGATCAATTTATCCACGATGTGGCGGTCCAGGGTCTGGATGTCACCTTTGCGATCGACAGGGCTGGAATCATCGGCGCCGACGGTGCTACCCACACCGGCAGTTTTGACACCAGTTATAGCCGTTGTATACCCGATATCATCCTGATGGCTCCCGCCAATGGCCAGGATATGTTCGAACTACTCAATACTGCCTACCAGTACCCGGGACCCGCCCTGGTTCGGTATCCTCGTGACAGTACCGCGAAACCTGAGGACATTAATACAGCTGTAACAGTAGAAATTGGTAAGGGGATCCAGGTACGTGAGGGTGAAAATACAGCGATATTGGTATTTGGAACCCTACTGAATATTGCCCTTGAAGTTGCCGAGGAGCTCAATTTAAGCGTGGTCAATATGCGTTTTATTAAACCGCTGGACCAGGGTTTAATCGAACAAATGGCATCAACGCACCAGTATTTGGTCACGATCGAGGATAGCACGACAACAGGAGGCGCAGGTAGTGCTGTACTGGAATATCTGAATCGAAGGCAATTACCAGTCAATTGTTTACTGTTAGGGTTGGATGATCATTTCCCTTCGCAGGGTAGCCGGGAGCAGGTTTTAGAGGAATATGGACTGGACTTTTCTGGAATCAGACGCTCGATTACCGAATTTACCGGAAACTAACCTGTTTTCGGCCCGGAATGGCGTAAATGTTGGCGTCTTTTTCTAGTTTCACATACAATCGATGCGGATCTGGTTAATTAATATCTTTATCGAGATCTAATTGTCTTAAAATTATAGAGTAATATTATGTCTGAACTAGTCACTGGCACTGTTAAGTGGTTTAACGACGCCAAGGGTTATGGGTTTATTTCGCAGGAAGGTGGAAAAGACGTATTTGTTCATTTTAGTGCCATACAAACTGAAGGCCACAAAACGCTCCAGCAGGGACAAACAGTAACCATGAAGGTTACTGATGGTGCGAAGGGCCCTCAAGCTGAAGAAGTATCTCCAGCATAATCGAACAATTTAAGTTTTAAAAGTTTCACCATCGCACTGGGGGCAGTAACCCGGTGCTTATCCCCCAAAGAGATAATATTGCGTTATCTCTCAAGATGCCCCGTTGTGATAGTAGCAAGGCCCTAATATCTGTCTATTCAGGCCGAGCAGACGATTCGACATCGCAAATAATGGGGAAGCTCTGAAGATATCTATCGAATTATTAGTCAGCAGGTGCGAAAATAAGCTGATGAGTATTTGCCTATCCCGATCACCCCAGTATAATAACCAACCGTTTCACTTGGTTATTATTTTGCATGCATCGGCGATTTTTTGTATCTGGCCTGGTCCAGACTTTTGAGTGCTGACTGCGTTATTCGGTCAAATACAGAGGTATTGTAATGAGCCAAACAGCCACCACCACACCGGAAATACCTGATATACAGGGTTCGGCGGATACTCGCCGCCTTGCTATTAACAAGGTCGGAATCAAGGATATTCGTCACCCGATTATCGTCCAGGATCGATCCGATGGCGTACAGCACACAATCGCCTGTTTTAACATGTTTGTGTATTTACCACACCAGTTCAAAGGCACCCATATGTCGCGATTCGTGAAAATCCTGAATGATCACGAAAAAGAGATATCGGTATCGTCATTTCGCGATATGCTGGCTGAAATGGCTGGTATGCTGGAAGCGGATTCCGGGAATATCGAAATGAATTTCCCTTACTTTGTCAACAAAAAGGCACCCATTTCCGGCGTTGAATCGCTACTCGACTATGACGTAACCCTGATCGGTGAGATAGACAAGGGAGTCACCAGTACCCGGGTCAAGGTCCAGGTCCCAGTCACCAGCCTGTGCCCCTGCTCAAAATCTATTTCTGACTATGGCGCTCACAATCAACGATCGCATGTTACCGTAAATGCCCGTACCAGCGGCTTTATCTGGATCGAGGAGATTATCGATATTGTCGAAAAACAGGCTTCATGCGAGCTTTATGGCTTACTCAAGCGCCCCGATGAGAAATATGTGACCGAACACGCCTACGATAATCCCAAATTTGTCGAGGATATGGTGCGGGATATTGCGGTCGAGCTCAACAAGGACGAACGTATACGCCAGTACGTTCTCGAATCGGAAAATTTCGAATCGATCCATAACCATTCAGCTTACGCGATGATCGAGTACGATAAAGACGGCTAAGCTACCAGGCATCCAGGGCCTGGGTTGCAGATTCATTGACTGGACGCACCACTAAACCGGCCTGCGACAGGCTTACCCTAAATTTGGCGCCATCGCGCATCGGAACGAAGATACTTTGCCCGTAGTAAGCATCCAGGAACGGCATATTCGACTTCATCAGGTTTTTTAGTTTCCAGATACTCAGTCCTTTTTGCTCACCAGTTAACTGGTGAGCACTCGGCGGCGAATCATTCGCCTGTTCGATATTGGCATAACGCCCACTCAGCCGCTCAAGCTGATAATAGCTGTCCATTCCGATGACATTGGCCCAGCTCTTCCATTTGATAATCCGGGTATCTAGTTGCCACTCATCACCGTACAGTGAATAGTATTCCGGTTCACTGTTTATCGCATCAGGCTGCGGATAAATCAACACCAGTTGAAACTTTTGCCTGGCCAGTTTTCTAACTAATACATCGACGATCTCATTTTCGTGGGTTAGTCTCTTATAGGTATTCAAATTGGAAAAAATCAACAATGCCACGATTAGCAAAAGAAATACCACAATTCCCTGGAGACCATACAGGGCACTTCCAATAATCTTGCGGCGCTTTATCCGGTTCAGGCTCAGCGCAAATAAGGCTACAAACAGTACACCCAGGACGATACAAAGGAAGCCTAGCGGATTCATCGGTTACAATTACCCCGGCAAACCAGACTATATATGGATCCAGCCAAACCCGATTTCCTGGCTGGCCAGAACTGGCAGTGGTATAGCATCGAGCGCATTCAATCGTCGCTCAACAATTTCCGCCGAATTATTGTTTTCTGAAATATGTGCAACTATCAGGCAATTCAAGTTCCTGGTATCAATTTGACTTAGTAAGTCAATCGATTGATCATTTGACAAGTGACCAAAATCCCCCGATACCCGCTGCTTAAGCGGGTAGGGATAAGGGCCGGAATCTAGCATTGCCTGATCGTAATTAAACTCCAGCAACAGGCCGTCAAGTTTATCGTAAGCTTTGAGGATGTGATTGGTAATATGCCCGGTGTCGGTCAGTATGCCGAATTTTTTGCCACTATCGACATGGCAGAATACAAATTGAACCGGTTCACCAGCATCGTGGGGAACAGTCACCGGTAAAATTTCAAAACATCCAACCCGGAACGACTCCCCGCCGCATACCTGGTGGTAAACAAAACTGTCATCAAACACCGCGCGCGCGCTACCGACAGTGCTCCATACTGGGATAAAATATTTTGCGGCCAGACGAGCCACACCACTACCGTGGTCCGCATGCTCGTGGGTTAACAAGATAGCATCGATCTGCTCCGGGCTGACTTCAAGTCTCGACAGCCGTTGTTCAAACTGCCGCAGGGAAAATCCACAATCTACCAGTATGGTCGTTTTTCCGTGGCTAACTATGGTGGCGTTGCCTTTGCTGCCGCTGCCCAGAGACGCTATTTGCATAGCGATTATTTCATGTACTGATATAAAAGAGTTAAGAATTCAACGCCTTCTGGTGAGTTATCGGTGTCGCCCTTAGTTGTCTCCATGCTGATTCGGGTAATTTCGTGTGATTCTTCTGAAACTACTAGTTTAACCTGCATTTTCACAATCTTGATGTCCGGCGAAAATGAAAAAAATCCGGATGTATCTACTTCTATCTCGATATCAGTTTCCACTAGCATAACACCGGTATTAGCTTTAAGGCCTTTATTGAGGTCAGCTGATATAACCTCGAAGTTTAATCGCTCGAGTTGATGCAGGGTGCGATTCCAGGTCCGCCTGATTTCGTCTTTTACCAGGATGTAGGTTTCGTCTTCAGCGTAATCGGTATGTATTGAGGCCCTGGGCGCAAATAGTTTGATCTTAGCCAATTGCTGATCGACCTCTAGCTGTCTCAATCCGAGGTACAGCATCAAGCGCGACAGCATTTCTACTTCGAGTTCAGGTTCCGACGCCCGAAATTTCCAGTCAATTCGCTGATCATCATCTTTTTTGGTGGTTACTAGCAGGCGTTTAGGCTCATATTCGGTACCCCGGTGGGAAATATAAATTTGACTGGTAGCTGTCCCACCATCCCGGGCGATTCGAGTTATAAACTGATCCTGGCTACTAGCCAGTTCGTTACTGCTAAAAATTTTGGCGAGAAACGACTTATCCTCATCCTTACCGCCTTCTTTATTGAAAACCCAATGCGTTTTCATGATGCCAATCACCGGCTCGTCCATCGCCAGGGTAAAACCTTCAGATGCCCAGAATTCTTTCACCAACTGGTAGAGGTTTTCTGCTGGCTCGTCAATCGATAGCCAGTAAAAATCGCTATGCCCTTTGAGCCTGATTGACTCGACACTGGCTAATACCGGTATTTTGTTCCCCGAGCCAGTACCATCAGCGGAAAAAATAGCCGGTAGTTCAAAACCGCTATCGACTTTGACCAGGGTCAAATCCGGGGGGATTTCCAGATTTGGCTTAGAGCGGCTATCCAGGTATTCCAGATCCGCAGAGGGTCCTCCGCAGGCCGCCAGAACAATGGCGCTAACAAACAGAAGCGTTACAAGCGACGACCTCATAGCGCCCCACTGGCAACTAATGCGTCTCGTAACGGTTGCTGAAATTCTTCCGCCAGCACTGTCATTGGTAGCCGCATATTAATCTCGCCAAACCCCATTTCCGATACAGCCCACTTGACTGGTATAGGGTTTGACTCGATAAATAATAAACGATGGAGGTCGGCAATTTCGGCGTCAGCCAGTCGCGCCTCCGACTCTTTCCCCTGCGAGGCAAGCCGACACATAGCCGCCATCTTTGCCGGCACCACGTTGGCGGTCACTGAAATCGCACCATGCCCGCCATTCAGGATAAATTCGCAGGTAGTGGAATCGTCTCCGGTTAACAATGCAAAATCATCACTGACCAGTTTTTTTATCTCTTCGAGTCGCTCCATACTTCCGGTCGCTTCCTTAATACCTACAATATTTCCTACCCTGGCGAGTTCACCAACGGTCTGGGCCTGCATATCACAGGCGGTACGCCCGGGTACATTATATAGAATTTGGGGAATATCGACCGCATCGGCTATCGCCTGATGATGCATGATCAGGCCTGTTTGCGTGGGTTTATTATAATAGGGTGTCACCAGAAGGCTGGCTTCTGCCTTTGCCTTCTTCGCGCAGTGGGTTAATGCAATTGCCTCAGCGGTCGAATTGGCGCCGGTTCCAGCAATCATCGGTAGCCGTTGTTTAATTATTTCATAGCTTCGGTTCAACAAAATACAATGTTCTTCAGGATTCAGCGTTGCCGACTCACCGGTAGTTCCGGCAATCACCAATGCCGCGGTGCCTTGTTTAACGTGGAAATCAATTAACGCCTCGAGACTGGTGTAATCGATAGACCCGTCGCCGCACATTGGCGTTACCAACGCTACTATACTACCCTTGAACATTTCGCACCTCTGTGCCGGATATATAAAATCGAGTGGCGTATGTTATAAAGACTGATATCAATGTACAAGCGATAGTATTCGCACACAGCCACACCGGCATATAGGCGAATGCCGGAATAACAATAATTATCACTAGACTCTGAATCTGGACTCTATTTTACCCGGTGTTACTCGGTGGCTGTGTCGTGAGATGGCCAGGCTTTGATAACAGCCTGTATGAATGTCGCCAGTGGAATAGCAAAAAATACGCCCCAAATACCCCATAAGCTGCCGAAAAACACGACTGAGACAATGATTGCAATCGGGTGCAAATTGACGACTTCAGAGAAAAGCAGCGGCACCAGCAGGTTGCCGTCAAGAAACTGAATGAGCGCGTAAATTGCTATCAAGTATCCGAATTCGGAGGTTACGCCCCACTGGGAAACGGCGATCAGGGCTACGGGAATAGTGACTACGGTGGCGCCGACATAGGGCACTATCACCGAAATCCCGACCAGCAAACTAATCAGCATGGCATAATTCAGACCCATCCATGAAAACGCGATGAAACTGGTAACCCAGATTATCAGGATTTCAAGAAACTTGCCGCGTACATAACTGGCAATTTTTATATCCAGGTCTGCCCATACCTCGCGAACCAGTCTTCGCTCATCTGGCAGGAAACCGCCTAACCAGCCCAAAATTAACTCCTTGTCCTTGAGAAAGAAAAATACCATTAAAGGTAGCAGAATCAAATACACAAAAAAGGTGATCACACCGACCACCGAGGCCAATGAAAGACTCACTACTCGCTGACCCAGCGAGGTTACCTCGGTACGCACAAAAGTCAGTATTTCTTCTACCTGCTGGGTCGATACAAAGTCTGGGTACTGCTGCGGTAACTGTGACAATAGCTGTTGGCCTTTACCCAACATCGTGGGCAATTCACGAATCAGCTCGCTAACCTGTCGCGATAAAAGCGGCAACAACACGAACAGGGTGAGTACAATTGCAGTCAGGATCACTGCCGTAGCAAAACTTGCTGCTATCGTCCGATTCAAGTTGATCTGACCCATCCTGACCACCAGGCCTTCAAACAGGTACGCAATAATGATACCGATTAAGATAGGCATTAGATGTGCATTCATCACCACGATCAGCAAAAAACCGAAAACTAATATAAAGGCAAAAATTACCGTTTGGGGATCGGTAAAATAGCGTTCATACCACTGTTTTAATATATTGATCATTGCTCGAGATACTTTTCGTATTTTACCTGGAATATGGATTGTAGCTCGTTAATCACTGCCGAAGCCTCCCGCCCACGCAAAATGTGTTGCCCCATCAGCGACGAGGTTTCATCTAGCAGGGTATCTGAATCGATCATGTAGTAGGTTTTTTTCAATCTTTTAATCGCCCCAATTACGGTTTCCTGTTCAGGTCTGGCAATCGCTTTGGGCTTAAGACCCGCTTCTACAGGAGTTTGAATTTTATATTGTTGCACTAGAAAAGTCGCGTAATCCACAACAGCCTGTTGATGTTTACCATCCAGATGAGACATCAACGAATCAAGTTCTCGACTCCGCTTCTTCATTTAAATACCAGGACGATGCAATTAAGCCGGAGTACAGGGTCATCTATGGCGGTCACAATATGCATGCGCAAATTCGAGCAACTCATCCATAATTCGAACACGAAATTTCTGTCTTTGGCGAACAAACGAAAAAGGGCGGCTCAATGGTGGATCCAGTTGTATTTCTGCCAGAGTATTCAGCTTTAACTCTTTGCCGATCGTAGATCGCGACAAGATAGAAATACCCATTCCTGCTTCGACCGCGCCTTTCACGGCCTCGGGGCTGCCAAGTTCGAGGCAATAATTTAATTCGGCCGGATTTATATTTTCATCAAGCAGGTATTGCATAATCACTTCACGCGTGCCGGAACCCTCCTCCCGGCTTACAAATGGATACTTCTTCAACTCTGCCGGTTTAACCTTGTCGCCGGCCTTTGCCAGTGCGTGATTGGGTGCCGCTACTACTACGAGATGATCTTCATGGCAAACTTCAACAATCAGGTTTTTGTTTGATACCGGTGCTTCCACCACACCAAGATCAATCACATTATGTTCAACCATCGATACAATACCCTCTGAATTCGACACCTTGAGGCGTAAATTAATATCTGGATAACGGTTCTTAAATTCGCCGAGTAAAGCGGGTAACATGTATTCTGCGATCGTCGTACTCGCTCCGATTGTCAAAGCCCCACTGATTTCTCCAGTTAGATCACGAACTGAATTCTCCATCTCTGTATAAAGATCGAAAATGCGTTCAGCAAATTCTGATACTTTTTCGCCAGTGGATGTCAGGCTTACCCTATTATGAGTACGATCGAATAATCTTGTATTGAAATACTCTTCCAGTTGTCTAACCTGAAACGTAACCGCAGGTTGGGTCATGTGCAAGGCTTCAGCTGCCCTGGTAAAACTCAGAAGTTTGGCAACGGTATGAAAAACTTTTAGGCGTCGATCACTCATCGACCTGGGCAACCTTGCGAAGATGGACATTTATTATATATTATTTTTATAATGCTCGATAGAGTGAATTAATGCACTCGATACCAACCTGAAATCTCTCGTCTATATTAGGTATCCAACATAAAAAAAATGGAAAATGGTTTATAATATAGGCTAATGACAGTTTTTAGGTTCGCTCCTAAACCATTAGAAATAAGGAATAAAATGAAGCACATGAGAATTATCATTTGCCTGTTAATACTGACCTCGAGCTCGCTGTTCGCGGGTAGTATCCTTAAGTGGGTCGACGACGACGGTAATATCCATTACGGGGATGCTCCGCCAATTGCCGTTGAAACCGAGCGGGTAAGAGTATTATCAGCCCCGAGTAATCCAGGCAAGGCATTACCGCGTCTGTCGACGGACGGCCCGACTGGCAATAGTAACAAGAGAGGCACAGATGTCGCTGCTGGCGACGCCCAGGACGATCTCAAACTGCCGGCCGACCAGGCAGAAATCGCCTGTGAGGAAGCCACCGCAGATTTAAAGGTGATGAATCGTAGTAGTCGTATCAGGTTAAGATCTGCCGATGGCACAACCCGCTATATGACTACTGAAGAAATCGATGTCCGCCGGGAAAATGCCGAGAAAGCTGTCTCGCTCCATTGCGCGTAATTCTTGTTGCCTGCCCGGGAGACTCCCGGGAAACCTCCTGTCAAATCATTGCCGACATCCTCGACTGAAGATAATCGATCCTGGCATTGCCAGTAGTAGACGCCCCGGGGCAATTCGGGATACGCGACGGGGAGCAAAAACCTGGTCCCGCACTATACAAACTCCTTTATAATACCGGCAAGTTTTCTGGCCAGCCACCCTGCCAATGGTAGCTGATTACGAACCAGCCATCTCAACCCGTTTTGAAACTATTATGAAGGCATCCTGCTTCCACCTGGTAACATTAAAAGAAACACCCGTAGACGCCGAGGTCGTTAGTCATCAATTGATGCTCAGAGCCGGCTTGATTCGCAGGTTAGCCTCGGGGATCTATAGCTGGATGCCACTCGGTATCCGCGTTTTGCGTAAGGTAGAAAATATAGTGCGCGAGGAAATGAATAAAGCTGGCGCGCTTGAAGTTCTACTGCCAGCGATTCAACCCGCAGAACTATGGCGGGAATCCGGTCGCTGGGATCAATTCGGACCCGAATTACTTCGTCTCAAGGACCGTCATCAAAAAGATTACTGTATAGGCCCTACCCATGAGGAAGTTATTGCAGATATTTTCAGACGTGATATCAGGAGCTACAAGCAGTTACCGATTAACTTTTACCAGATTCAGACCAAGTTTCGCGATGAAATAAGACCGCGATTCGGGGTGATGCGCTCACGTGAATTCATCATGAAAGATGCCTATTCATTTCATCTCGACCAGGCTTCCCTGCAACAAACCTATGAATTAATGCACCAGGCCTATTGCAATATCTTTAAGCGTTTTGGTCTGGCGTTTAGAGCGGTTACAGCCGATTCGGGATCGATTGGCGGGAGCGGTTCACAGGAGTTTCATGTACTTGCTGACTCCGGAGAAGACGCAATCGCTTTTTCCGACCAGGGTCAATATGCGGCCAATATCGAAATGGCCGAGGCCATTCCAACAGAAAAGAGTCGTCCCGAAGCTGGTGACGCGATCCAAACCATCGATACACCAGGTCTCTATACGATTGAAGATTTGGCAGAATCGATTCGTGCCCAGGGCATCGTGCAGCCGATCATTGCCCGGCCGCTTGGCAAGGACGGTAACGTACAGCGCTATGAAATCGTTGCCGGCGAACGCCGCTGGCGTGCGGCGCAGATGGTGGGCCTGGAGGCAATTCCGGCCATCGTGCGTGCTGTTCCCGATGGGGCGGCCCTCGCGATG
>JACZQS010000267.1 GCA_022545625.1 Pseudomonadota bacterium | reverse complement strand
CATCGGAAAGCTCCTGGTCACGTCCGTGCAGAACCGTGACCTGGCGGTCGTCCAATGCATCGTGATCCTGGTGGGCGTAACCATGGTGATTACCAACCTACTCGTCGATCTTGCCTATGGCTGGCTGGACCCGCGCACACGGACGGGGGATGGGCAATGAACGAACAACCGAACGCCACGGAACGGAAATCGTGGCGGGATTACCTGACCGCCATGCCGCCTTCCATTCTGCTCTCTGCCATATGGGTCGTCTTCATGATCCTCGTGGCTGTACTGGCTGACGTAATCGCACCTTACGACTATAAACACATGGACTTGCTGGACCGGCTGAGACCGCCGATCTGGTTGGAGAACGGCACCTGGTCCCACCCTCTAGGGACCGATGATCTGGGCCGCGACGTGCTGTCGCGGATCATATTCTCGATCCGCATCAGTTTGTTCGTCGCCCTGATGGGGACCTTCATCGGTGCCGTGTTAGGGACCTCTCTCGGGTTTGCCGCCGCCCATTTCCGCGGACGGGTCGACGATTTGATCATGGTCCTCATCGATTTCCAGGCCGCCCTGCCTTTTCTTATACTTGCCCTGGCGGTGCTTGCATTTTTCGAGAACAGCTTCCTGCTGTTTGTGCTGATAATGGGTATCTATGGCTGGGAGCGCTATGCCCGAATCGTTCGTGGCCTGGCATTGTCCGCCAGGTCCCATGGTTATGCAGTATCCATGCAGGTGCTTGGTGCCACTCCGGCCCGTATCTACCTTCGCCACATTCTGCCTAACGTGGCCAGTGCGATCATCGTCAACATGACCCTCAATTTTCCCGAAACAATTCTGGTGGAAACGTCGTTGTCGTTTCTGGGTCTTGGCATCCAGCCACCGCTTACAAGTTTGGGCAATATGGTCGGGTTCGGCCGTGACTACTTGCTGACCGCATGGTGGATCGTCGTTTTGCCGTCGATCGTGATTTTCGTGACCAGCCTGGCCTTCAGCCTGCTGGGTGACTGGCTTCGAGACGAACTGGATCCAACCCTGCGGGGCAATTGATCCGGTTCGGGGCGAAAATTCCGAGGAAAACTATTAAATTCCTTGTCCACCCATTTCTGGCTCGGGGATTGCCTAATAAAGTTATATTTGTTAGGCAGATATATTGCTCTTAGGGGTTAAATTCGCGATATGAATTTCAACGCTGAAAGTTTAATGACACTATTCAATTAAAATTATTTTGGAAGTTTTAGATTTTATATTGTAGGCGACAGCACCACCACTTTTCACATTAACACCCGTTATGGCTGAAATTACGCCACGGTGAGTAATCATTAATACTAACTTTTGATCATATTTTAATGATTCTAGATTTTTTCGTAGCTTGGCCAGGGTTTCTACCTGGTTAAATAATCCCTTGAATCCAGCATTTAACGAGACTTCGGGATAAACTTCACCAAGTTTGAGGAGTTGTGCCGTTTCCAGACAACGGCACCATTGGCTTGAGTAAATAATTTCAAATTTGATCCCATTCTGACTAAATTTTTTGCCTATTATTGTTGCCTGCTTTATTCCAGTAGAATCCAAATTACGTTGAGTCGAGCAATCGTCAATTTTGAATTTAGCCGGTTTCCCATTAGCATCCATTCCCGGCGCAAAAGCATGGCGAAGAAATACTACGTTACCAAATGGCTGTTTGGCATATTCTTCAAGTGTTAATTCCGGAGAATTACCTGAAACATCCGTTGCAAGTAAATAGAAAAAACAAATAGCCAGTATTATTGAAGTACTGAATTTAGCAGCAGATATATTCCACATTCCAGACCTTAGCCTTACGGTATTCTGGCGAAGAATCGAAACTGGAAATGGGCTTGAATCCCTTCTAATTTGATGACTTAAGTAGCCTGCGGAATTTTGCATTTCTACCTCATAAAAATTGCAGGATCATTAGGACAGTATACCTAATTCATCCAGAGGGCTGATTTTGTCATTTGGATTAAAAGAATTAAGTATACTGTCCGCAAAATCCATGAAGACAATATTCGAACCCTTTAGAATCAAGACAGTTGAACCTATCCGCCTTACGACACAGGAAGAGCGGTGCAGGCTTATACAGGCTGTTAATTTTAATCTCTTTTCGCTTCATTCCGACGACATAATGATCGACCTGCTAACCGATAGCGGTACCTCGGCGATGAGTTCAAATCAATGGGCAGCGATCATGCGCGGAGATGAAAGTTATGCCGGCTCACCCTCATTTTATCGCTTCGAGAAGGCAGTAAAGAATCTTATGCCTTTTAAACACGTTATCCCTACCCATCAGGGTCGAGCTGCCGAGGCTATTTTATTTTCACTGCTAGGTGGCCCAGGGAAACGAATTCCGTCGAACACTCATTTTGATACAACCCGCGGTAACATTGAGGCAACCGGTGCGTGCGCGGATGATCTCGTCATCGAGGCTGGTAAAAACCCATCCCTGTACCATCCGTTCAAAGGTAATATGGATATAGAACAACTCGAGGCCTACTTAGCCACTCATGCCGCCTCTGTACCCTGCGTCATGTCGACCATAACCAACAATGCTGGTGGCGGGCAGCCGGTAAGCCTGGAAAATATACGAGCAACGTCCAAACTAGCGAAGAAGTACCACATACTCTTCGTGATAGATGGATGTCGATTCGCAGAAAATGCCTATTTTATCCAGCAACGGGAGCCGGGGCAACGAGACAGGAGCATCGTCGATATCGTGCGTGATATGTTCAGTTGCGCCGACGCCATGATCATGAGTGCAAAAAAAGATGCTTTCGCAAACATCGGTGGATGGCTGGCACTCAATGACGACGAGCTAGCCCTGAATAGTCGTGACCGTCTCATACAGACTGAAGGATTTCCAACCTATGGGGGCCTCACAGGTCGCGACCTGGAAGCTATCGCACAGGGTCTCACCGAAATTGTGGATGAAGACTATTTGAGATACCGCATTCGGACCAACGAGTATATCTCTGAAAAACTTGACGAACTGGGTATCCCGGTGATGAAACCAGCAGGTGGTCATGCCGTATTCATCGACGCAAGAGCCTGGTTAGACCATATCCCCCCGCTGCAGTATCCTGGTCAGTCCCTGGCCATCGCACTATATGAATTAGGAGGCATTCGCGCATGCGAAATTGGTACTGTTATGTTCGGTCGCTCTGCGGACGGTACCGAGTCACCCGCCACCCTGGACCTCGTTCGCCTGGCAATCCCGAGACGAGTCTATACCCAGTCTCACGCTGATTATATCGTCGAAGTATTCGAGGAACTCGCTACCATAAAGCAGGATCTGCCCGGCTATAAGATCGTGGAAGAGCAAGCTAGAATGCGGCACTTCACCGCAAAATTTGCTCCAATCCCAAATTGACTCTTGTAGGATAGCGGATCATAGGGTCAGTATCGATTGATAGGAAATCAGGGACGAAACTCGACTTCCATCTGGCTAATTTTCTGTGCCCATAGCTGCGGCCCGGTCTGGTGTATCGATACCCCGCGGTGATCGACCGCTACCGTGACCGGCATGTCTTCAAGCTCAAATTCGTAGATCGCTTCCATGCCAAGTTCGGGGAAGCCGACAACCCTGGAGGCCTTGATTGCCTGCGACACCAGGTAGGCCGCGCCGCCAACCGCGATTAAATAAACCGACTCGAAATCCCTGATCGCCTCGATTGCTATGGGCCCGCGTTCGGCTTTGCCGATCATGCCGAGTAACCCGGTCTTCTCCAGCATCGTGCGAGTAAATTTATCCATACGGGTCACACTTGAGGATATGCGCTGTCTCGATGTCAT
>JACZQS010000266.1 GCA_022545625.1 Pseudomonadota bacterium | reverse complement strand
TTATTAGAAGCATTCTATACCGAGAAGAGCATCTCGATCAACGAAAAATGGAGATAATAGGGGGACAGACCACGATTATTCGGGTTTAAATAGGCTTACCCGTTACATCCATTCATGGAGGAATAACAATGCCTAAGGAGAGCGCGTCCAGGCAAAACCAGCAACCATGCCATGATCGGCACCGGATTTCTGATACAATATCGATCAGCCCGGGTTGGCGCTATCGGCTAGATGCCGGTATCAAAATTTGCTGACGCGGGAAAATTCGGCCCGGCCTGAATACGAGGAGATCAAACCATGATCCGTAAATGCCTGTCTCTTTGCTGCCTGATACTATTACCGGGGTTGCTGTCGGGTTGCGCAAGTTTCTCGAGGGGGATCACCGAGGCCATCCTCGATCGTGATTCTGAAGACACCCGTCAGTGCTGGATTACCGGCCGCGAGTTCGCGGGCCTCGACAGCTTGTTCGAGGGCGAAGCGGACGGTGATGCGGACACTGGCTCGCCCGCCCTGCTCAAGGTTCTGAAGGTACACGGGATTGGCTTACATCAGCCTGGCTATTCACAGCCCTTGCTGAATGGCCTGGTTTCGGAGCTTGGCTTTGGGAGCATGGATGAAACTATAAAAACGATAAACTTGAATCATCCACTATTTCCAGATGGACTGGGAATACTTAGAGTCCATCGATACATGAACCTCGAAAGCTCCCGGGAAATGCTCTACTACGAATTGACCTGGGATTCGATCGTCGAGAGGGAAATAAGCCTGCTCGACTTCGACAACTCGACCGAGGCATCCGTGCATCGCACGGAATTCAATCATGGCCTGAAAACTTTTCTCAATGCAACGTTGCCCGATGCCCTGTTGTACAACACCAGATACCGTCAACCGATTCAGCGGTCGGTTGGCCAGGCAATTTGCTGGATGTTGAGCAGGCGTTGGGATGGTCTGCCAAATGACACCGAGGCCATCTGCGATATCGATAGTGATGATCACTGGTCGAAGTTTGATGCCAGCAGCTTTGCCATTGTCAGTCACAGCCTGGGCAGTCGCATCAGTATCGACGCCCTGCAGTCGGCCATATCAATAATGTCGCAACGCCCGAATGCCAGGGCCATTTTCGAAAAGGCACAGGCAAAGCCGATTTATATTTACCTGATGTCGAATCAGCTGCCATTGCTGCAGCTCGGGCAGCCGTTACCGGAGGTTCACGACCAGGTGCAATCCTATTGCTCACTCGAGGGTGATCACTACGATGAGCGTTTTTTTGAAAGCCTGCAAATCGTCGCATTCAGCGACCCGAACGATCTGTTCAGCTATGCGGTCGGACCAGACTATATTAATCGATACGTCGATTCGCGGTTATGCCCAAAGGTTACCAATGTTCTTATCCAGGTAGCCTCGACCAAGAGCTTTTTTGGACAGGAAATAGCCAATCCCCTGGCCGCCCATACCGGATATGAAGTAGACAGCAGGGTTTTGAAAATGCTGGTTTCGGGCTACGGTAAATCACACGGGCAGGATGAGGTAAAAGAGCGCTGCGAATTTATCGAAGCAATCCCTGGCTACTGAGTATAGTTTGTTGCGCGCCACCAGTTCATGATTCGTTTCCTGCGAAAACTGCTGATCACCTGTGGCTTGATCCTGCTTTGCCTGTTTTTACTGTGGGCCATTGCGGCGCTGTATTTCGACGCCAATAACTGGCTGGCTGTATCGCTGGCGCTCGTCTGCATCATCGCGGGCCTATATTTCAGGTCAATCAAGCATACATCGCTGTTTGTTTTGCTTGGTTGTTTGGTTGTATTGACCTGGTGGTTGACCCTGTCGCCCGATAACAACCGCGACTGGCGTCCTGAAGTCACTAACCTGCCCGGCGCGACAATCACCGGGACCCAGATATCGGTCACCAATGTGCGGCATTTTGACTATCAGTCAGAAAACAGTTTTACCGAAAACTGGGAAACGCGGCATTTTAACCTCGACAGGCTTATCGGCGCCGATTTGTTCCTGGTTTTCTGGGGGCCGGAACACATTGCACACACTATTACCAGCTGGCGATTTTCAGATGGCAGCCATATTGCGATATCGATCGAAACCCGCAAGGAAAAACACGAAGAGTATTCGGCAATCAAGGGATTTTTCCGCCAGTTCGAAGTTTATTATGTCGTCGCCGACGAGCGCGATCTGATCAAGCTGAGAACCGATCACCGCGGGGAAGAGGTATACCTGTACAAACTGGGATTTCCGCTGGAAGAAGCAAGAGCTATGTTGCTGGACTACCTGCGGGAAATCAACCAGCTGAAACAGGAACCCCGCTGGTACAATGCACTAACCCATAACTGCACCACGGCGATACGCTACCATAGCAAACAGATTGGCGCCGCCCGTTCGCTGGACTGGCGATTGTTTCTAAACGGTCACCTTCCCGAGCTGGGTTACGAGCGTGGAGTCCTTGATCAGTCCTTATCGCTGAATGAACTTCGCAAAGCCAGCAATATTACCGACAAGGCAAAGCGTCTGCCTGCCGATGCGAATTTCTCCGCAGCGGTTCGAGCGGGGCTCCCGGGTTTTACCCGATGATGAGCTTCGGGCGTTTTTTATCATGGCCTGCCTGGCAAGGGAGGAACAATAAGTACTGGGTTGCAATCGCTATGGAGACTGTGCCCTCTACCGAATACTTTGGAGCGAAAGCAGAGCTCGCGCGATTCGGCGAGTAACTCTGTTGGAACATCACTCCCTTCTTTTCTGTGTCATCCAGCATCCCGTTCCAGTGGGAAGAATGTTTTTTCCCTCAAGGGCCGGCGGCACCGTGGAATATTTTAGCTTGAAAAACAACTGGGCTGCTAAACCGTGAAACTAAACCACGCTACGGGTGATTCATCTATGGTAGTATTATTAGCATCTGAACCAATAAAAAAAACATGAAAAAGAAGCTTCTGTTCTCAATGTCTGCTTTGTTAATCTCAACTCTCTTGTGGGTACAAACGGCCTCGGCCCAGTGGAGCCAGGGTTACGAAGACAATTCCGACCAGTGGAGGAGTCAATTGTCTGGTTATCTGTGGGCCTTGAGCATGGATGGCACCGCGGGGATAATGGGAAATGAAATCGATATTGATATAAGTTTTAGTGATCTCCTAGATGACCTGGATTTTGCAATGTCGTTGCGTTTCGAATCACACAAGGGCAATTTGGGATATTTTTTGGACGGGATGGCTATCCGACTTAAACCCGAAACGACCACAGCGGGTGGTACGATATCTCAGGAGGTAAAGAGTTTTATCGGTGAGGTAGGCGGCATCTATCACTTCAATCCGAAAGTGGAGGGTATTTATGGCGTGCGGTACCAGGCGATGGATGTCGAAGTGGATCTGCCAGCAGGGATGACCGTGGCAGATAATGTTGACTGGGCCGACATATTTGTGGGATTACGTTATACCCCCGTACGAACCGATAAGTGGCTCGCCTGGCTGCGCGGAGATGTTGGGAGCGGCGATTCTGATACTACCTGGAATGGAGTCATAGGGGCAAGTTACCATATCAATAATCGCTGGTCGCTGGGCGGGGCTTACCGCATCCTTGCCAATGATTATGAGGAGGATGGTTTCAAATGGGATGTTGATTATGAAGGTGTGGCTTTTATATTGGGCTACACGTTTCAGCCACGTTGATGTCCTTCTTCGAACGGTGCCTTGGTACTTTTACCTCTTTCGGTTAAGTTACATTTTCTACCATAAAAAGTGTCGGGTATACTCAGGCCGTATCAATGGGGCCTAATAATCAATCGAGTCTGACCCGGGTTTCCTCA
>JACZQS010000265.1 GCA_022545625.1 Pseudomonadota bacterium | reverse complement strand
GTGTGACGGCGGCGTTTACTCCGACTCATGTGCTGGCCGCGGCTGTTGCGATGCGCGCCAGCGCCAGGATTGGGCCAAGGATAACCGGCGTGCAGCCACTCGGGAATCTGCTTGAAGTGGCCGAGATCCGCGTCCACGACCAGAGCCCGTTCGCGAACAAGACCCTGGCGGAATCGGGAATCTACGCCGACACCGGGGCACACATTGTCGGGCAGTGGGCGGACGATGCGCTCGATTCGCCGCCTGCGCCCGACCAGCATCTGCGTCCCGGAATGATCCTGGTCGCTGCCGGCAGTCCCGACAGTATTAAACGTCTCAGTGAGATTGCCCGACCAATTACCTCTGAAGGTACAATCGTGGTGGCAGGATTCGGCGATGTCGGCAGCAAGTTGGTCGAGATGCTTACTGATGCCGAGGAAGCCGTCTGCGTTATCGACAAAATGGAACGCCCAGAAGTACAGGTAGTCGGAGACGTACTCGATACCAGCGATCTGGAGCGTGCCGGGGTGGCCACGGCTCGCGTCGTTATCCTTGCCTGTGAAAACGACAGTGCGACACTGCTTGCCGCCACTGTGGTCCGAGACTATGCTGCCGATGTTCCGATAATCGCCTGCGCAGAACTGGCCGATAATGTCGGGCGCATTCAACAGGCTGGTGCCGATTACGCGCTTTCGGTGAGCCAGGTGGCCGGACAACTGCTCGCTCATCACATCCTGGGTGAGATGGTCTCGCAGCAGACCCGTATCAAACTGGTTAAACTCGCTGCCGGCCGACTGGCCGGTCGACACCCGCTGGAATCCGGTAGTCGCGAGCGTACCGGGTGTTCCGTAGTCGCAGTCGAGCGCGCCGGTGAAATCATCCTCGAAATCCCGCCGTCATTCATTCTCAGCGAAGAGGACGACCTCTATGTCTGTGGTACGGCCGAGGCCCTGAATCGTTGTTACGAGGAATTTGCAGTATCATGAGGATAGGGCAGGCCCATTGACCTTCAAGGATGCCCCTGTTCCGGTCCCCCAGCAACTGCGGGATATAAACTAGCCAGGCTGGAACCCGATGGGCTGGCCATGCATTCATGGCAGCGCCTGGTCAGGGAATGGTGCCGAACTACAGCGTCAACTAGATACTGCGCTGGTACAGCATTAGTACTGGCTAAATAGTAAACTCGACCTTGTGGTTGTACTTGCTCATATGCTTTAATTTGATGAAGACGGGTGCCCGACTCACGAGCACCGGCGTATGGGAGAAACTATCTTGGCAATCGAAAATTTTTTCAATATTGACGACCCCTCACAGGGGATCTTTCGGCAGCTTGCCGAGGGGATTACGACCCGCATTTTTTCCGGCGAGCAGGCGATGCTGTCGCTGGTGCGCTGCGAGGCGGATGCAGCCGGCAGAATCCATTCGCATCCCGAGGAGCAATGGGGAATGTGTCTGGAGGGCAGCGGTGTGAGGATTCAGGACGGCATCGACGTGCCGTTCAAGAAGGGCGACTTCTGGCGAACGCCGGGTGGGGTCGAACATGGCATCCGCGTCGGACCCGACGGCGCTACCGTGCTTGATATCTTCGCCCCGCCGCGCGAGGAATACAGGAAACCTGGCTCAGGATTTGGTAGCTGAGAACTTCATCCAAATTACCGTAAACATTTCTCGCGGATACGCGTTTTAGATTTACAATTGCGTATTTAGACCACGCAATATGGCATTGACCAGTTGAGCTGGTAGTCCAAAACGGTCCTATCTTACAAGGTCTAGCGGCTTCAATCGAAATTGACCTTATCGATTTGCCGGGCGACTCGTTATACTAGTGAGTCCTTGTCAGCGTTGGGGTTCAACATGAATGCATTTTCACCGGTCTGGTGGTAGGTCGCACCAAAGTCCTTGAGGATTTCCCGGGATTCATCGTTTGGATCTCCCCAGCACTGGCAGGTAATCTTGTCACAGGCTTCTATGATTGCACCTAGCGGCCCTTTGCCCCTCTCATTGGCTAGGTGGGCCGCGAAGGCTGCATCATTCGCGTAAACTTCAACCCACTGGCTCATAGATTCGGACGGATAGTCCACGTGATAGCAGATCACGCCGGGATGGTCATCAAGCATAACCTGGCACAGCTTCTCCTGGTTAGCCTTGAAGTCAGCTTCGCTGCCGCTTTTAATATCCCACTGGATTTTCAGCATAAATGCCATGGTATTACTCCTTTGATCAATGTGGCGATGAAAGTAGTAGGGTAACATGTAGTAGGGGCAGTAATTTTAATTCCATACTCGGGTAAGTCTAGCCGCCCAACTCGTTTAATAAGTAAACTGGGCTTCCCCCGATTAAGCTGCGGCCTGATACAAATTTATTTCCGCTAAAGTAAGCCAGGCAACTTAATTCGTCTAATTGGTAAACTATCCCGCTTTTAAGAATGATCTATCTAACCCCAAGCTCCCATAAACCGGTTTCTTTCAGGGCGTTTACACATTGACTACCTAGTTTGGCTTCATTTTTCACCAGACAACTCACTATTCGACCCTCACCGGCCTCGACATCGAGACAGAACTTGTCGGCGTCGGCTTCACAGGCCTTGATAGAATAGTCTATTGCCAGCATGCCCATCTCCAGGGTCATGGCTGCCTCGGCAATACCGAGCTTGCATGCTGTGGATAGATTATCCTCGTACGCCATCAGGCACATAAATGATTTTTGACTATTGCGGGGCAGGCCAGGGCAGAATATTGCAGCGTCTGCATTACAACTATTGACTTCAACCTCGATCATAATGACACTTTTCGACAGCTTTTCAGCTAGCGTTTCGCTTGCCGCAATGGCAATGCTGGACATAAAAATTGTTGCCAGGATAAGTGTCGATGCCGTTTTGATTATTTTCATTCAAAGCTTCCCCTTGTTTGTTGGTATTTAGCTGGTATTAATTGTGAGAGGCAGTTTTTAATTAAACCTTGTCCCACATCGAGATCCGACGGCACTATACAACAACCGTAATAAATTGAATACCGCCGCCCTGTTAAATTTCCGGGTTTACCCCGGTCCCTGGTTAAACCGCATCGTTTTCCGGTAGAAAGCCACCCGCCTGCATGTTCCACAGGTGCGCATAGTGACCATCTCTTAGTAACAGCTGCTGGTGACTGCCGTCTTCAATAATCTTGCCCTGATCAAATACAAGGATACGGTCCATGTGCGATATCGTCGACAGGCGGTGGGCAACTACGACCACTGTTCTGTTCTTCATCAGGTTGTCCAGACCCAGCTGGATTTTCTTCTCGGTAACCGAATCCAGTGACGAGGTGGCTTCATCGAGAATCAATATCGGCGAGTCCTTCAGGATCGCTCGTGCGATCGCGATACGCTGTCTTTGCCCACCGGACAGCTTCACCCCACGTTCCCCCACCAGCGACTCGTATTTCATTTCGGTCTGCAGGATAAACTCATGAGCTTGCGCTTTCTTCGCCGCCTCGATCACCTCGTCATCGCTAGCATCCAGACGCCCATAGCGAATATTCTCCATCAGTGATCGGTGAAACAACTGAGGGTCCTGCGGGATCATCGACACGCTCTCACGCAGGCTATCCTGGGTTACGTCAAGGATATTCTGCCCATCGATTTTAATAGCACCACGCTGGGGTTCGAACAGTCGCAGAATCAAATTCACAAAAGTAGATTTTCCCGATCCGGAAAATCCTACCAGCCCGACCTGTTGGTTGGGTTCAATAGTGACATTTAGATTTTCAAATACCTGCAGCCCCTCGTGGTAGGTAAAGGAGACATCGTCAAAGGCGATTTCACCCCGATGCACGTTCAATTCCGGCGCATCGGATTTATCAACACTTTCG
>JACZQS010000264.1 GCA_022545625.1 Pseudomonadota bacterium | reverse complement strand
CGCAGTGGATATCGTGCTTGCGGACGTGGCCTTCGAGTTCGGCGAGGCCGGCGATCACCAGCCGCGAGATGCGCCGGTTGGAATCGACGCCGAGTTGCTCGGTGAGGTGCGGGGTGTCGATGATGAAGCCCGAATTGCGCCCCGAGGAGCCGTATCCGACCCGGTACTCCTCGAGCAGGATGATGCGTGCCTCGGGCGCGAGTTCAGCCAGTCGGCGGGCGGCGGCGAGACCGGTGACACCGGCGCCAACCACGACCCAGTCGGCGACCTGCTGGCCCTTTAGACGGTTGGCCGGCGCCGGCTGCGGCAGCATTGCGTACCATCCAGGCGCATGGCGCATGTCGGTAAGAAGAGGATCTTGGCTGGGCATCGGTCCGATCCAGTCGCCGCTGGGCGTTCGTTCAGCGCCACGGTGACACGAGCCTGATGGCCGCGTTTTCCCGTGGCCTAGGGCAAATGCGTCGGCAGCGCGTCGCGGAGCGGCCGGATATCGTCGATCTCGATGCCGCAGCAACCGCCGATGACACGCACACCTCGATCGATCCAGCGTCGAGCGGCGACACAATAATCTGCCGGTGAAATCGTGTTTTCGAAGATCCAGTGGTGATCCACAGAGTCGCTCGAATGTGCGTATACCCCGACTGGTCCAGACCAGTTCGATTGCACCGCTTCGAGACAGACATCGATATCCTCAACCTCGGTATGCATAATGTTGACGAGGTCGACCTGTCGATCCTCGATAGCGGCAAGCGCATCGCTCAAAGGCTCTCCGTTGCGCAGACACACGACACCCTGAGCATTGGGTTCGCAGGTAAAACCCACCCAGACCGGCAGACCGGTCGACCGTGCGGCATCGAGCAATATCAGCATCTTGTCGATATCGATCATCATTTCGAGCAGGAATAACTCGGCACCCGCACCGGCGAGGATTTCGACCTGGCGTTCGGTGGCGGCCTTCAGATTTTCAAGAGTCGGATGATTGCCGCTCCAGGACCAGTACGAAATCCCGGCTGCCACCAGTGCGTTCGACTTTTGTATTCTGTCGCGGGCTTCGATGGCGAGTTCGACCCCGCGTCGATTATAGTCTTCGAAGCGTTCTGCCTCGCCGGCATCGCGCAGTGCGTAGTAATGCGTGGCGAAGGTGTTGGAAATGATGATCTCGGCGCCCAGGCGAAGATAATCCTCATGCACCGCGCGCAAGATTTCCGGGTGGCTCAGCGCACCGCCACCGTTCCACGCGTTGTCCAGTTGAGGCACCCCGCGACGCTCGATTTCAGTACCGGTGGCACCGTCGATCAGGATGCACTCACCGGCATGAATACGTTGCATCAATTTACTGTATCGACTCATGGATTCAGTACCTGTTCAAGTTAGGTCCAAAATAATGATGCCAATATTAACAGCTAGCGCGTAACTATCGGCGAAATATTGAATGTCCGCTCCGTGCCGGAAGCCGAAGTTAATCCAGGAATTTTGAACGTCTGCTAACGGGAAAGCTGACCTTCAGATTTCATCGCTCAAGGGCGGCTATGTGGTCTTGCATCGTTTCAGTGGACTGTTTCATAAAGGCCGGTTGTGGATCAACCAATGATGGGTTCGAGTGCTTGTTGGGCTGCTATGTTGGCGTGAAAGAGTATCGGAGCCAATACGACTCCGATACTATTCTAGCCTTGTCATGCGCAACGTGCCAGTGCGTAGCTATCCTGGTTTACCGCGCCCAGTTTACGAACCTCCTTGTCGATGCGAACAGGTGACTGGAGTGCCTGCACGTTGTCAACTTGACCCGGTCTGCGGCTTGCATCGAGTTCTTCCAGGGTAATCAATCCCGCGCGTAGCTGCGCTAATTCATAACGCTCGATTCCGATGTCCCCGAGCAACCGGTCGCTGAGTTTTGAAAACTCATTGATAGCACGACGGTTATTTGCCCTGACGCGGTAGTTTGAGATAACCTGCCCGATTCGGTGCTTGATCGAAGCGAACAAGGCCAAAATCGTTTTTGCTCGAATTTCATGAGCAGTGTGGATTGCAGAAGAGTAGTCGACGCCTAAATTTTTACCTTCGAGGCCGTGCCCTGTGTTGGCATCGACGATTGAAGCGATTGCAAATTCAAATAATTTCATTTTAGTAATCCTCATGTGAAAAGTTAATATTAAATTCGTCGTATGCGTAATATATGGCTGTACAAGCCAACTAACAAACGATATATTTTAATTTTCAGTTTAGAAAAACTAAATGATTATACGATTACCCCCGTTAAAATCGCTGCGCGCATTTGAATCGGCCGGACGTAATCTGAGATTTACGCTCGCCGCCGAAGACCTGAATGTGACGCCCGGTGCGATCAGTCAACAAATTCGCCAGCTGGAAGATTTTCTGGAAGTCAAACTTTTCAAACGATGGCAAATGCGCGCTGAGTTGGCTGGTTTATGTAAGTTTACCGTTGTATTCGGTACACACGATACCTACGAAGCGATCTTGATGCGGATTTATAGCTACTAGATATTTGGAAAACTAGCTTTTATAATTCTTTTACTTCTCCAGATGTCCAGTTTGCAACCCTCAGCGGATTAGGCGAACGACAAATCCTCAAAGGATAGCATCCGCAAGCGAGCGCGAACCAAAAGAGTAAGCATAGAGTTTCCCTTTGTGATTACCGAAAAGCAGTATTGCTACAACTATTGGCATAACGCCCCGCATCAGCGGTCAAAATGAACGCGTAGCGGGCATTTTGATCCGACTGCATGCGCTTGTTATGCATCAAGTTCGACACCTCTCTCGTCCCAGTCTTTCCAGTCCGGAAACGACAGTGGTTCGAGTTTATCGAGACTGGACAGCGTTTTCTTCCATTTCTGCAAACCGGTATTCAGATGGGCTTGAAAACCTTCCTCAGACCTGTATGTAAAGCCGGATCCCTGAATTTCTGTAAATAGTTGTGGCGGCAAAACAGTAAAGCCCATGTAATGCAGGGAATAGTTTAATGTATGAAGCAGGTATTCAATTGTCCCACCAGCTCTTCCCCTTTCGGTAAATGTCTCGATTGGGGCACCTGAAGTTACAGCACAAATTGTTGTTTTGCCTTTGAAGTAGCCGTTCGAATATCTCATTTTGCTCGTATACAGACCACCGGCCACAAATACTCTGTCGAACCAGCCTTTCAGCATGGCCGGTTGTTGATGCCACCACATGGGGAATTGAAAAATAACAAGTTCGCTTTTCTCGAGCCTTTCGATCTCTCTAGCCACATCTGCAGGAAGTGAATTCGTCTTGCATGCATGGCGTTGTTCGGTCAAAGGTTCGAATCGATCGCTGATCTTGCGATTTTGATAATGTTTTGGTTTTTCAACTGGATCGAATCCGTTTCCGTATAAATCTGAGACTTCTACCGAATGGCCAATAGAGACAAGTGTTTCAATTGCCGCATCCCGCAACGCGGCATTGAAGGAAGTTGGTTCGGGATGGCAGTAAACGATTAGGGTGTTCAATTTAGCACGATGATAGTTCTTAATGCATAACAGTTTATTCGAAGGACGCCTGTATAGTAGGTACTAGTCAGGCGTCCTTCTAGTTCTTGATTTTTCAGTCCGATGTAAGACTTACTGCCCCAGATTACGGCAAACTTGGTTCGTTATCAATTTTGGGAAAGTGAAACGTCGATTAACTTAAAATCATCTTATATTAGTGAGTTAACATTATTACAACAAAGGTCGGCTATGTGCCGGAAGCCGAAGTTAATCTAGGAATTTTGAACGTCAGCTATCGGGAAAGTAGCCATTCAGAATTCATCGATCAAAGGCTGCTAAGTGCCCTATATATGGAGACAACCTTAACGGTATCACACAGTTTTC
>JACZQS010000263.1 GCA_022545625.1 Pseudomonadota bacterium | reverse complement strand
GGAGAATTCACCCGTGATAAAAAGATTATTTTTCATGTCGATGCAGCCCAGTCAGCCGGCAAGGTTGAAATCGATATGGAAACGCTGAAAGTCGATTTAATGTCATTTTCCGCACACAAGATATATGGACCTAAAGGTATCGGGGCGCTTTATGTGCGTCGTAAACCGCGTGTTCGACTCGAGGCACAAATGCACGGTGGCGGTCACGAAAGAGGGCTCAGATCAGGTACCCTGGCAACGCATCAAATTGTAGGCATGGGTGAAGCATTTCGAATCGCCGGTGAAGAGATGGCGAGCGAAAATGATCGAATACGCATGCTGCGCGATCGCCTGTACAATGGTTTGAAAGATGCCGAGGAAGTCTATGTTAATGGCGACTATGATCACCGAATCGCGGGTAATATAAATATCAGTTTTAATTTTGTCGAAGGTGAGTCGCTAATTATGGCTTTACGTGATCTCGCGGTATCTTCCGGCTCAGCCTGTACCTCGGCGAGCCTGGAGCCGTCATATGTACTGCGTGCACTGGGTCGTAACGACGAATTGGCGCATAGCTCGATTCGATTCGGCATTGGACGTTTTACCACAGTCGAGGAAATCGACTACACTATCGATGTGGTTAAAAAAGCCGTCGATAAACTGCGCGATCTCTCGCCACTTTGGGATATGTACAAGGATGGTATTGACTTGAGTTCCGTTGAATGGGTAGCACATTAATATTTACATTATGAGGATGTAATCATGGCATATAGCGAAAAAGTTCTCGATCATTATGAAAACCCGCGCAACGTGGGTATTATCGATGATGATCAGTCGGTAGGTACCGGAATGGTTGGCGCACCGGCCTGTGGTGACGTAATGAAACTGCAAATCAAGGTCGATGAGAATGGCATAATCAAAGATGCCAAGTTTAAAACCTACGGTTGTGGTTCTGCAATTGCGTCAAGCTCACTGGTGACCGAATGGGTGAAAGGCAAGAGCCTGGATCAAGCTTCCGAAATCAGGAATACCCACATAGCGGAAGAGCTCAGCCTGCCGCCGGTTAAAATCCACTGCTCGGTACTGGCAGAAGATGCCATCGCGGCCGCCATAGAAGATTACAGGCAGAAGAATCAGTAATCAGTCTGTTATAGGCCCGCCTAAAAGCGGGCCATAACTTCCTTGCAAAGCAGGGTTAATTCCAGGCTGATAGCCAGCCATCCCCGACCTGGCTTGTCCAGCGCTTCACCAATGCTAAGATAGTCACCCGACAAACTGTAGTTCGGAATTTCCGATTTCGATGAAATACCTCCCCATTTTTTTAAATATAAGCAACAAGCACTGCCTGGTTGTAGGTGGTGGAAGCATTGCGGTACGTAAGATCGAACTTTTAGTCAAGGCAGGTGCAAATGTTCGGCTCGTGGCGAAAGACCTGTGTCCCTCGATGTCTAGCCTGCAGCAACAACATGGTTTTGAAAGTTCGGTGAGAAGTTTCAGGGAATCCGATCTTAAAGAAGTTG
The DNA here is from genome assembly GCA_022545625.1 of Pseudomonadota bacterium. Classification (GTDB taxonomy): domain Bacteria; phylum Pseudomonadota; class Gammaproteobacteria. The sequence goes on along the minus strand of JACZQS010000263.1, from coordinate 2,357 downwards.
ATCTGGTTATCGCTGCGACTAACGATAGCAAGCTGAATGCCGATATATCGAGTCTGGCGAGGGCGAAACATCTACCTGTCAACGTGGTAGATAACCCCGATCTCTGTAGTTTTATCATGCCATCAATTGTCGATCGAGATCCGGTACAAATAGCAGTCTCGACCGGAGGCGCATCACCGGTACTGGCAAGATTATTACGCTCCCATCTGGAAAGTACGATTCCTGCCGCATACGGAGAACTCGCAGGACTTGTCGATAGCTACCGCAATCAGGTTAAACAGGTGTTTCCAAAGGTTGAGGAGAGACGCGTTTTCTGGGAGTCGGTATTGGAGGGCTCTGTTGCAGAATACGTGTTTTCCGGTCGCGCCGACGACGCCAGGGAACTGCTCGGTAATCTGATAAAAGATTCAACAGCCAACCCGGATTACAGGGGCGAGGTTTACCTGGTAGGCGCAGGGCCAGGTGACCCCGATTTACTGACCTTCAAAGCGTTGCGCTTAATGCAAAAATGCGATGTCGTGGTATATGACCGACTCGTGTCGGAACCGATACTCGACATGGTTCGGCGGGATGCCGAAAAAATATATGCGGGCAAAGCCCGCGCAGAGCACAGCATTTCGCAGGAAAATATTAATCAATTGCTGGTGCGACTGGCACTCGAGGGAAAACGAGTGCTCAGGTTAAAGGGCGGTGATCCCTTTATATTTGGCCGCGGCGGTGAAGAAATTGGGGAGCTGATTGATAACAATATCGATTTCCAGGTGGTTCCGGGGATTACCGCGGCTTCCGGCTGCACTACCTATGCCGGTATCCCACTGACCCATCGCGATCATTCACAGGCATGCATATTCGTTACCGGACACAGGAAAGAGGGTAACAGCGACCTGAACTGGGAAATGCTGAGCCACTCGAACCAGACCGTGGTCTTCTACATGGGCCTGGACAATGTCAAACGCATCTGTGATTCGCTAAAAGCTCACGGCCGTGGAGATTCTACCCCGGCCGCTCTGATCGAAAAAGGGACCACGTCTGTACAACGGGTCTTTATTGGCGACCTGAACACATTACCCGAACTCGTTGAGCGCAATAACGTGCGGGCACCCACCCTGATTATTGTCGGCGAGGTCGTCGAATTGCATAAGAAACTCCACTGGTACAAACCCGGAAAGGAGATCAAATAAATTATCAAGCCTGTACAGAAAAAAACGATCACCCGGGACTAACCAGCCTCTAATCTGCGTGAAAATATAATACCAGCTCGAAGATCTAGTAAATTTATCGATTTGTAGCCTGCCTGACCGTCGATGGTGGTCACTGATGGCTATTCATTAGCGAACTCTTGCATAGTTAGTTCTATGAAAATGCACGTGCTAACTCTGCCAGCTTCTCTTCCTCTTCGCTCGAAATTGTGCCGATTCCAAGAAAGCCGCCGGCTGACTCCGCCACTCTGCGCGCGCGACTGAGCAGTTCTTGTTCGAGCGATTTTTTGGCCTCAGCATCCATCGAGCCCATCAGTGCCGCGACATATTCTTTCCAGGCCGAGAGCACTTCGCTGCCCGGTTGTGTGGCTAACCACCCGTCTAGCAGGGCCGCACTTTCATCACTGATGCCCGATTCCTCGGCGGCGGACAAGATGGCGTTGCGTTCACTATCGTCCATCGTGCCATCCGCCCAGGCAACCTCCACCAGCGGTACAAGCGATAACGCTGCCAGAGTATCGCTGCGTATATCGAGTGCGACCAAATGTTCGAGCACCGTGTCATCGGTGATGCCAGACGTGGCCGATAGCACTTCTTTCTTGTTCCTGGTTTCTTCTTTTTGTTGCAGGGCATGGCGCAATTTTTCGTTTTCCTTGGCGAAGAATAACTCTTCCAACGCCTTACCGCGATCACCCAGAATATGGTCGTTCATGTGTTGGTTCCTCCACCAGTAGATTATTTCAAGTATAAACGCTAAGTTAGGCGCATGCTAACCGCAGAAATATCGGCTACCTCGAAGCAGACATGATATAGGTGGTGCTATTCCGCCGCCGACGCGTTGCAGTTTATTGGATCATAAAACGTTCAGAGGGCCATACAGAATCCACCTATCCTTGTTAGCCTGGTTCGCATATATTTAGCTGCCAGGTGATTTACCTTGGGATAAGAGGAATCAATGGGTTCTAACGAAACAGGACAGATATCAGCAAATGCAGCTGAGATTTACGAAGAATTCTATATTCCGGCATTGTTCGAGGAATGGTCTCCTCGTGTTATCGAAGCTGCACAAATCCAAAGTGGTCAACGGGTAGTAGATGTGGGCTGTGGTACGGGTGTGCTTACCCAGATGGTTGCAAAACGGGTCGGCCCCGAAGGAGT
>JACZQS010000262.1 GCA_022545625.1 Pseudomonadota bacterium | reverse complement strand
CGCTACGATGACCTGTTTTCCGATTTTCATGGCTGTAATCGAAAATGATCTACGCCGGGTGCTGGCTTATAGTTTAATCAACCAGGTGGGATTTATGGTGGTCGGCATCGGCATTGGAACGGCGCTCGCAATTAATGGCGCCGTTTCACATGCTTTTAACGACGTCATCTTTAAGGGGCTGTTGTTTATGTCGATGGGCGCCGTGCTGCATATGACAGGGCGTATCAACGGATCTGAACTTGGCGGGCTTTACAAAACCATGCCCAGGACAACCGTGCTGTGTATGGTTGGTGCGGCTTCAATTTCGGCCTTCCCCCTGTTCAGCGGTTTCGTCAGCAAATCCATGGTTATGACCGCCGCCCTGGAAAATGGTTTCGACTGGATATGGCTGATGCTGCTATTTGCGTCTGCGGGTGTCTTCCATCATGCCGGTATCAAAATACCTTATTTTGCTTTCTTCGCGCACGACTCAGGAATTCGCACCAGTGACCCACCCGCTAACATGCTGATAGCAATGTCGATTGCGGCACTCCTGTGTATTGCTATTGGTGTTTACCCATCAGCGCTTTACTCTCTATTGCCCTACGATACTGGTTATAACCCCTATGATGCCACGCATGTGTTAGCGCAGACTCAATTGCTCTTCTTCGCCGCGCTCGCTTTCGTTTGGCTTAACCTCAGAGGGCTTTATCCGCCTGAACTGCCATCGACGAACCTGGATGTAGACTGGCTTTATCGCCGCGTTTTCCCAGCTGCGGCCCGTAGTTTACTCTCCGTTATCTGGACCTTAGATAGCACGATACGCCAAACCATCCGGCTAAGACTGGATTCATTTTTGGGCCATCTTGCTCGAAGGCATGAGGGGCCCAGTGACTTACTTTCACGAACTCGTCCTCTTGGCAGTATGGTTATGTGGGTTGCGGTGCTACTTGCTACCTATTTATTTCTAAGCTTTGTTGGTTAAACGATTATAGAAGTGGAATGCATAATTAGCCGATGGCACACACAAACGCCTCAGTTCAGTGACTCGCCTCGAGATCGAGTAGATATTTCTTGCGCCAGACTCCGCCGCCAAACCCGGCGAGGCCGCCATTTTTTGCAATGACTCTATGGCAGGGGATAACAATGGCAATATGGTTTTTGGCATTAGCGCTGGCAATAGCGCGAACCGCTTTGCTATTGCCAACCTGTTCAGCCTGCTGCTGGTAAGAGCGGGTCTCACCGTAAGGGATTTTCTGCAGTGCCTGCCAGGCCCGGATTTGAAAGGCTGTGCCATTGATATCGAGTGGTACTTCAAAATCTTGCCGCTTGCCGTCAAAATATTCATCTAGCTGCGATTCGACCGCGGTCAGAACCGGTGTCGTCGCCTGCACAAATCGGGCTTTCATTCGTGCCTGCATTTGCTCTATTTGATGGTCGATCATTTTACGGTCGGTAAATTCGAGAAAGCACAGCCCGCGCTCGCTGGCACCTGCATACATCGGCCCTAACGGTGTTACTATTTTCGTTATCGTTACCAATGGCCGCGATCTTGCCTGCGAGGGGTTGATACCGGCTACAGATTTAAACGCCGCGTGAAAACCGCTGAGCGATTCATAACCGCTATCGAACGCGGTGCTGGTAACATCGCCGCTAATTTTCATCTTTTCAAAAGCCCGGTTAATGCGCAGCGCCTTGATATACGCGTGGAAGGTTCTACCGTGATGTTTTTGAAACCAGCGGCGTAACCGCGTCGGTTCGATATGCCTTGCGCGAAGATCTTCATCTTTAAAACTGTTCTCCGGACTGGCATGAACTTCGTCCAGCAGATGTTTAAGCCAGTCGGGTACCTGGCCGAATTTTTCCAACGGCGAGCAAATCTTGCAGGGGCGATAGCCTGAATCGAGGGCTTTCTGGACCGAGGCAAAATAATCAACGTTTTCCTTTTTCGGGTTGCGCGCGCTACACCCGGGCCGGCAAAAAATACCGGTGGTTTTAACCCCGAAATAAAAAATTCCTTCGAGCTGGCTATCGCGATTGAGCAAAGCCTGGTACATGAAATCGCGATCGGGAAGTGTTTGTTGATTCATTAAACTATTCGTCCACTGCTATTGTGGGACTATTATATGAATCGATCGATTCACCGCATCCGAAAAATCGACAGCTAATTCTGCCCTGCACTCTTCCCCGATGATTTCTCTCGCACTACCCGGGTGCACCACTGGAAGAGTACAAGTTGCCCGCTCAAAGTTCGTTTTTGCCGTCGAACACCATGACTTCGAATTCCGAGGTGTCCAGGTCCTCTATGCAACCCAGATTGACGCGCATGTGTCCGGGCATACGTAACATTTCATTGTGCGTATAGATGCCACACACTTTGCAAAAATAATGCCTCGCGATTTTACTGCCAAACTGGTAAAGACCAATATCATTGTCATCGGCCTGTATCTTGAGGTTCTCCATCGGAATCGCTTCCGGGGACATCATCGTACCCTTGCGTGAACAGATCGAACAGGTGCAGCGGAGTCCTTTGGTTATTTCCTCACCATCGTATGAAAATTTGATCGCGCCACAGTGGCAGGATCCCTGATAGTGCTGGGTCATGTTAATTCCCCGTTTGCGGCCCGCTAGTTTTCATCGTCGGTAAATTTAATATCCCAGTGGGATCCATCGCAAAATGGCTTATTTTTTGAGGCCCCGCAACGGCACAGGCTACAGTTCGATTCGGAACTGCCCTCTCCTTTACCGATATCGAGCAGAATCACTTTGCCTTTCAATTCATAAGGGCCATTTGCCGCGATAGAGATTGATGCCTCGTCGATCAGACGAGTTTCGCTTTCGTCATCGATGATATAGCTCAGGGCTCCCGATGGACATTGATTAACGATATCAATGATTTCCCCAACGCTCGCCCCATCCGGATCGACAAACGAGCCTTCACGGTTATGAAATACCGCGGGTAACCCATCGGTACAAATTCCCGCGTGGGCACAGATGCTGCGATTATCGTAGACGGTTATTTTCTTGCCCTGGTAGGTGTCGAGTCGATCCCTGGCAGGATCCAGCTGATTTTCACTACTAAATCCAGCAGTTTTGTGGCTACCGTCACAATAGGGCTTGTTCGCCGACTGGCCGCATCGGCACAAACTCATCGCTTCCTTACATTCTATCGCACCCTTGCGGTTACTAAAGTTTTGTAAATTCTTGACTATGTAAGGACCATCCGGCGCTGCCTTGATGGTGACTGAATTACTCATGAAACATCTCCAGTAAATTTATCCAGGGTGGCTCTATCCATCCCTGCCTGGGCAGAGCAGAACAATCGAAATTATGCTGTGCGATTGCCCGGTTAAACCAATGCCCCCGTGGCACTGATTTCGATTATACCGCAAACCGGTTATTTGACTGCAGTGAATAAAAATCTATTAACACAGAAAAAATAGGCATTATTTTGTACCAGTTCCCGGACCTGCTGTTGCCACTGATTGCATTCCTGCCGGGTTATCGCCTCGTGTTTAAGTGCATTTTCGAGAAATCCTTTAAACATCATGGAAGAAAAACTATTCCCGCTGTCACTGGTATTGAGAATCGGAATTGCCTCGACCCTGATCGCACTGAAGTTTAAATTACGCAGCAACCTGCCGAGCTTTACTGGTAGATTAGGGCTCTCGACGGCATTATCCCATGCGTTCAGGATTCTGCGTGTCAGTGGCTCGTCCAGGCTATTAAAAACGACGCCGCGCCAGTCGGTTTCTAAAATAGCAACCCGTCCATGCTGCTTTAGCACTCGATGAATTTCGCCTAGCGCGGTTTCGACCTGCTCCACATAGAGCAAAGTCTGGATACAACTGACTACATCAAACCTTTCCGCCTCAAAATCCAGTTGCTCCAAGCTGCCTTGTTGTATGTCCAC
>JACZQS010000261.1 GCA_022545625.1 Pseudomonadota bacterium | reverse complement strand
CGGTCGTCTGTTAGCGATCAATTATTTGCCGCGCCTGGAGATCGAAGATGACGAAGTAGCCGGGGGTTCGACGGAGCAACAAGAAATACCCGTTCCCCAGCCACTTACCCTTGTGCTTGCACGCGAGCGCGAAACCCTCGATCGTATGCTGCTTTCGATCGGCCTGTTAATATCGACAATCATGCTGCTCGTGGCGATGGTATGCGGAATCATGGTGCGGCGGATGGTTGGTAGCGGGTTAATACCCTTATCCAGTCTCGCCCGCCAGGTCGCTAATATTGACGAGTCTAAACTTGATTTGCGCTTATCCCGAGTCGGGGTGCAAAGTTTAGAACTGGCCCCGATCGAAGATCAAATCAACCACCTGCTGGAAAGATTGCAGGCAGCATTTGAACGCGAAAAACGCTTTTCGTCGAATGTGGCGCACGAATTGCGTACGCCGCTGGCAGAGCTCAGGACGTTGTCCGAAGTCGGCAAGATGGTCCCTGATGATCGCGGTCAAATACTGGATTTTTTTAATGATGTGGCCGATATATCGAAGCAGATGGAAACCGTTGTTTTGACACTACTCGAACTCGCCAGGTCGGATGCCGGATTATTGCGGTCCGATCCCGAGGATATAGTGCTTCACGAATACTGTGACCTGGTATGGCAGCAGTCGGTCGCTGAAATGAGCAACGCCAGGCAACTGGTTAACCGTATACCGGGCGACCTGGTGATCAATACCGACAGGGAAAAACTCGGTATGATCCTGAGCAATTTATTCACCAATGCGGTGAGCTATAGTCCACTTGATGCCGAGGTTCGCGTCGAGATCGAAATGCAAAATAACAGGGTCGCAATCCAGGTTAGTAATGTCACGACCGATTTAATACAGGAAGATATCATTCACATGAAAGATCGATTCTGGCGCAAACATAAAGCTCACCTCGCTGTCGGGCATTCGGGCCTGGGTCTGGCGCTGGTCGAGGCGCTCGCCCGTATTATGGGCCTTAAAGTCAATTTACGGCTCGACGACCAACGCGACTTCCTGGTCACCATTTCCGGATTGAGCGCGGCTTGAACCATTATCAATAATGCCGGTCTCCACCTGGGGACTTAAAAAATCCATCGATCAATCGAAATCAGCTAAAGCCGTTTTTCCCAAAATGCTTTATCATGGGGGCAGTTACTCATTCGTATCAATTATCAGGAGATTAAAATGACCGTGTTAAAACCCCGCCAGACAGTACCCGCCCTGGAAGTATCGACCCTTCAAGGATCCTGGGCACTCACTTCACAGGCACCCGATAACTTCACCATGGTCGTATTTTACCGCGGTTTGCATTGCCCGATTTGCAGCAAATACCTGGCCGAACTCGACAAACTGGCTGGTGATTTCGCCGAATCCGGTGTCGGCATTCTGGCCCTGAGTGGCGATGGTGAGGAGCGCGCAAAGCAGGCCGTCGAAGACTGGGAGTTGAAAAATATCAACCTCGGTTATGGTGTTAGCGCAGAGCAGGCGCAGACCTGGGGATTGCATCGCTCGGCCGGGCGTGGCAAGACTTCGAGTGGTATTGAAGAACCGGCCGAATTCAGCGAACCTGGCCTGTTTTTGGTGCGACCCGACAATACACTATACTGGGCTCAGATCAGCACAATGCCATTTGCGCGCCCGCATTTCCGTGAAGTTCTTGGTGCCCTGGGCTTCGTGATCGCCAATGACTATCCAGCCAGGGGCGAGCTGGATTAAGCAGTGTCTGCCGTGGCAGGATAATTCCTGGTATATGCGTTGGTTTATGCCTTTGGCCATAGATGAACCGGCGTATTGCTAGCTGCGTGTTGTAAATAGGTTTGCACCAGTTCGGCGGTATCCGCGTGTTGTTTCCAGTGTTGCATTATCCAGTTGGCACCGGTTTGTTCCGAACTCACCCGCGCAACGATAATATTCAGCCACTTTTCAGTATTCTCCACACCGATATTGTTTAGTCCGGCTTGCGCGAGTGGCAGGGCATGGGACAGGATCAAATGCTTTAGCGAATCCTGACTGCCGTCAATCCAGTGTACCCTGGCGTTCATGCCCTCGCGAGCGGCCGCATAAAAATCGGTTTCTAGTGTGGCGAAATCCAGCCGGGTCAAATCCTTACCGCAGGCGATTAATCCTTCGGTCAAGCCGACATAAAAAACCAGGTTGGCGACCGTGTCGATCAGTGTCGGGCCGGAGGGTACCACCCGAAGCTCGAGCCGGAGGTGGTATTCCCCACTCGAATTTTGACCCAGAATAGGGCGTACCCAGCGCCATATCGTGCCATTGTGCAGGTTAAAGTGATGAAGCGCTTCGGTCGGCTTATCGATCACTTCAGGCAGGATCGGACTGTAGTAAAAATTATCTTCGAACAGTTCGAGCAGTGATTTGATGTAGCCCTTGGCGAAGTGAACCCTGGGAACTATGCCATCACGGATTTCATCGACATTACGGGTATCAACCGCCTGTTTGAAAATACTGATGCGCGATTCCTGCCAACAGCATTTTTCAAGAATTAACGGTGAGTTGGCGACCGCGCCCAGAATCAACATGCTGGCCCACAATCCGGCATGATAAGCGGGCACGATCTCGTCAAACGGCACCTGCATGTGAACTTGCAGAGATGTACCCAGTGCTTCGAGCATTACGTCGTTTTTCTCGATGTCGAGATGATCGTCGCCCTGCAATTGCAGCTGAACCGGCTTACCTCGCATCTTCATCAATTGCCGGCTAAGCAGTTCATAACGATGCAGTTCGGACATATACCCATCTGTGCTCAGGTGTTCCTGGCGTAAGCTCGGCAGTACGCCGAACAGGCCGGATTGCGCATCGAATTTTCTCGCGGCTTTTTCGACCTGCTGGTAAAGATCGCTTAAATCGGCCTCTATGTGATCGAACACATCGGCACTGAGCTCAAATGGATGGCCGTTTATTTCGAGGTTAAACCTCGCCAGTTCGGTAGTCAGCAGTGAATTATTAGCCTGCTCGATCACCTCGTGGTTGAGCTTGCAGGGTTGGCCTTTTTTGTCCACCAGGCACAGCTCAAGCTCGTAGCCGAGTTTTCGAGTTTGATTATCGAAAGCGCGCTGGGCAAATAATGAACGCACAAATTCGGTTTCCTCCACCAGGCGCTGGTGGAAGTGTTGGTAGTCCTTTTCGTCAAAATTCTGCTGATTGATTTCGTCGCCCATGATCCGAGTATAAATCGACATATGCTGCTTGCCTACCGCTGTTATACTCAGTGCCCGATGTTTCGAGGTCGCTATGTCCGCAATCCTGCAAGTGTCTAGCCTGGTCAAACGATTTGGCGATCTAACCGCAGTGAATGACGTTAGTTTTGATATCCGTAAGGGTACCTGTTTCGGATTACTCGGACCCAATGGGGCGGGCAAGACTACGACCATCGAACTGATGGAAGGTATCAAGACCCCGGACGAGGGTAAAATTCTTTATCACGGTGAACCGCTCGGCGCTCAATTTCGCAATGAAGCGGGCATCATGTTTCAAAATACAGCGTTACAGGAGTTTGTTACCGTACGCGAAATGCTGGTTCAATACAGTCGTTTTTACCCGCGTACTGCCGACATCGATCAACTCGTCGAGGAATATTCGCTAGGCGCATTTCAACATCAGGATACGCGTCGAATTTCTGGCGGCCAAAAGCAACGCCTGTTACTGGCGATGTCACTGATCAACCTGCCTAAAATCCTGTTTCTGGACGAGCCGACCACCGGGCTTGACCCACAGTCGCGGCGAAACCTGTGGGAACGCGTCCGGCAGGTAAAAGCCGAGGGCACAACCATATTGCTCACCACGCATTACATGGAGGAAGCCTACGAGCTCTGCGACGAAATCGCGATTATGGATCATGGTCGTATCATCGCCCACGGTGCACCCGATGAATTACTCGCCCGACACTTCGACGAT
>JACZQS010000260.1 GCA_022545625.1 Pseudomonadota bacterium | reverse complement strand
TAGTATTATGAGCATTGCCATCGAAGCATTTTAAGGATACCCCTGGATTCTTATTTATGACCAGGCTGAAATCAATTTCATACGATGAACTAGAAGTCGGTACCACAGGTAGTTTCAGCAAAACCCTGGGCGAGCGCGATATCGTGCTATATGCTGAAACCTCGGGGGACAATAACCCGCTGCATTTCGATGAAGACTATGCCAGTCAAACGATGTTCAAGGGACGTATCGCGCATGGCATGTGGTCAGCGGGGTTGATATCTACCTGCATCGGCACTGTCATGCCGGGGCCTGGCAGTATTTATATGGGGCAGGCACTCGTGTTTAAATTTCCGGTAAAGATCGGTGATACGCTGACTGCTACCCTGACAGTGAAACAAAAACTGGAAAAGCGAAAATCCGTGGTGATCGACTGCCAGGTTCGAAACCAGGATGGTAAACTGGTGGTTTGCGGCGACGCGAAGGTAATACCCCCGAGCCTGAGCGCCGAAATCGAGGTGCCGAAATTACCGCTGATACAGATAGATGGATTGGAGTAACTCCTGCCGCAATGAACGGGGTAACCATTTCTGTGCAGATTTTACGGGTAACCCGTGACACATTGATAAATTACCCAGGGGTCGGGCTATTATGAGTTTTGAACACATCTTGCTGGAGAAAAAAGCGGCAGTCGGAATCATCAGGTTCAACCGTCCTAAATCAATGAATGCGTTATGCCAGCCATTGTTCGCGGAGTTGAGCGAGGCACTCGATGACCTCGAATCCGACGACGCGATAGCCGCGATCATTATTACCGGCAATGACAAGGCATTTGCAGCCGGTGCCGACATAGGTGAAATGGTTGAGGCCAGTTACCAGCAAATGCTCGCCGATGAAGGCCTTAACCGGCAGTGGGATCGAATTGCGAATTGCCGCAAGCCGGTGATTGCCGCGGTTGCAGGCTATGCGCTAGGTGGTGGTTGTGAACTAGCAATGTCCTGCGATTTCATCATCGCTGCTGACAATGCCAAATTTGGCCAGCCCGAAATCACCATTGGTACCATGCCCGGTATCGGTGGTACGCAACGGTTGACGCGCCTGGTCGGCAAGGCCAGGGCGATGGATATGTGCCTGACCGGGCGCATGATGGATGCACAGGAGGCAGAGCGTGCAGGGCTAGTATCCCGTGTCGTACCACTGGAATCCTATTTTGAGGAGGCGTTCGAGGCAGCCAGTTTGATTGCCGGGTTTTCGCGTCCCGTGGTAAAGCTAGCGAAGGAAGCTGTCAATGCGGCACTCGAAACCACGCTGACCCAGGGCTTGAAAACCGAACGCCGGTTGTTCCATTCGACCTTTGCATTTGACGACCAGAAAGAAGGCATGAAGGCTTTCATCGAAAAACGAAAGCCAGTATTTAAGCATCGATAACCGATGATACCGACAAACCAACCGCTAGTTGGATACATGGTCCTCCTCGTCGCCTTGCCACATCGCTTTAAATCCAGAAATGAGTCCCCAAATTAAAACTTATTTAACCCATTCAAGGAAGAATGATTCTACAATCCTATTTGTGTGCTAGACTTTGCGCCGGTAGAAATCCAGTTCATTGAAATTTCTTTGTAAATCAATAATTTGCAACTATTTTGGCGTCTTTCTGTTAAAAGACACGCTGGTTTATTGAGAAATGCAGGGGCAAGTCTTCGATTGATTAGATTAATGACTGATTTTTTATAAACTTTTTACTTGAGAACAACCATGGCTGACCTGAACCTTTATCGGAATATCGGCATTTTTGCCCATGTTGATGCCGGCAAAACCACGACCACAGAGCGCATTCTGAAACTCACGGGCAAGATCCACAAGATTGGTGAAGTGCATGATGGTGCGGCGACAACTGACTTTATGGAACAGGAGCAGGAGCGTGGTATTACCATCCAGTCAGCAGCAACCAGTTGTGAGTGGGATGGTCATCGCCTGAATATTATCGATACACCGGGACACGTCGACTTCACCATCGAAGTTTACCGGTCGCTAAAGGTGCTCGACGGCGGTGTTGGTGTATTTTGCGGTTCCGGCGGCGTCGAGCCGCAGTCGGAGACCAATTGGCGATATGCCAACGACTCCAAGGTCGCGCGGATTATTTTTGTTAATAAACTCGATCGCGTGGGAGCAGACTTTTATCGCGTTGTGAAGCAGGTAGAGGACGTATTAGGCGCCCATCCGTTGGTGATGAACTTACCCATAGGAACCGAAGATGAGTTCAGGGGAGTCGTGGACCTGCTTACCCGCAAAGCCTGGGTATGGGACGAATCGGGTGACCCGACCCAATACGAAATCGTCGAACCCCCGGCTGAAATGTCGGACCTGATCGAAGAATACCGTGAAAAACTGATCGAAACCGCTCTCTAGCAGGACGATGATTTACTCGAGATGTACCTTGAAGGTGAGGAACCGAAGATAGATGACATTAAGCGTTGTGTCCGTCTCGGCACTATAGCGTTGGATTTTTTCCCGACTTTCGGTGGTTCTGCGTTCAAAAACAAGGGCATTCAACTGGTGCTAAATGCGATAGTTGACTACCTGCCGAATCCGACCGAAGTTACACCCCAGGCAGAGGTTGATCTCGAAGGCAACCCGACCGGTGAATTTGCCATCGTTGATCCCTCAAGACCCCTGCGCGCGCTTGCGTTCAAGATCATGGATGACCGTTTCGGCGCCCTGACATTTACCCGCATTTATTCGGGTAAGCTGGCAAAGGGTTCGAACGTGTTGAACACCTTCACCGGCAAGACCGAACGCATTGGTCGGATTGTTGAAATGCACGCCGACGAGCGCATCGAACTCAGCTCGGCCGAGGCTGGTGACATAGTCGCCATAGTCGGCATGAAAAACGTGCAAACCGGGCACACCCTGTGTGATCCGAAAGCCCCTGCAACATTAGAACCGATGGTATTCCCGGATCCGGTTATCTCGATTGCAATCAAGCCCAATGACCAGAGCGCCTCGGAAAAAATGGGAATCGCGCTGGGTAAAATGATCAAGGAAGACCCGTCTTTCCACGTCGTGACCGACGAAGATAGCGGCGAAACCATTATCAAGGGGATGGGTGAGCTGCATCTCGATATCAAGGTCGATATTTTACGTCGTACCCATATGGTTGACGTCACGGTCGGTAAGCCCCAGGTAGCTTACCGCGAAACTATTACGCTACGGGTCGAAGACAGCTATACCCACAAGAAGCAGACCGGCGGTTCAGGTCAATTCGGTAAGATCGACTATATTATCGAGCCTGGCGAGACTGGCAGCGGTTTCCAGTTTGAATCTAAAGTGACCGGTGGAAACGTGCCCCGAGAGTTCTGGCCGGCGATCGAAAAAGGTTTTGCCAGTTGCATGGAAGAAGGCGTGCTCGCCGGATTTCCGCTGCTCGATGTGAAGATTACACTGGTTGACGGTGCTTACCATGCAGTCGATTCATCGGCTCTCGCATTCGAGATTGCCTCCAGGGGTGCTTACCGCCAGACGATTCCGAAGGCGGTGCCACAATTGATGGAACCGATTATGAAAGTGGATGTATTTGTTGCCGAAGATTATGTTGGAGATGTTATTGGTGATCTGAATCGCCGGCGCGGAATGATTAGGTCGCAGGAACCGGCGGCAACGGGTATTCGAATCAAGGCTGCCGTGCCATTGTCTGACATGTTTGGCTATATCGGCGATCTACGCACCATGACCTCGGGTCGCGGCCAGTTTACGATGGAATTTGAACATTACATGCCCTGTCCAAAGAATGTAGCAGAAGAGGTGATCAAGGAAGTCAAGGAACGCGAAGCGGCGAAAAAATAGTATCGATAGCAGAGGTGATTTCAATATTAGTTCCGGGGCCTCGAATCTATCTAGCCTCCGACCAATAAGGCTTTGATTTAATTGAATGACTTATCAGGAACTCTATTGACATGCCG
>JACZQS010000259.1 GCA_022545625.1 Pseudomonadota bacterium | reverse complement strand
ATATGTCAACAAGATTCTACTCGACGCCATCAACAAGGGGGCGTCGGATGTCCATTTTGAACCCTATGAAAAACGCTACCGGGTGCGCTACCGTATCGATGGCATTCTCGCCGAAGTGGCTTCACCCCCGATCAGTATTGCCCCCAAACTGACCGCACGTGTCAAAGTCATGTCACGTATGGATATATCCGAGAGACGCGTACCGCAGGATGGGCGAATCAAGCTCAAGTTGTCGAAAAAACGCGCCATCGATTTTCGGGTAAACACCTGCCCGACGCTGTTCGGTGAAAAAGTCGTGCTGCGTATTCTTGACCCAACGAGTGCCCAGCTCGGAATCGATGCGCTCGGTTACGAACCCGAACAAAAAGACCTCTACATGAAGGCCCTGGCTAACCCTTATGGCCTGATTCTGGTAACAGGCCCTACCGGTAGCGGTAAAACAGTATCGCTTTATACCGGCCTGAATATCCTCAACCTGCCGGAAACGAATATTTCTACGGTGGAAGATCCGGTGGAAATCAACCTGGAAGGCATCAACCAGGTCAACGTAAACGACAAGGTGGGTTTGACCTTTGCCGAGGCACTCAGGGCTTTTCTGCGCCAGGATCCGGATATTATTATGGTCGGTGAGATTCGTGACCTTGAAACTGCCAGTATCGCGATCAAGGCGGCACAGACAGGACACCTGGTGATGTCGACATTGCATACCAACGATGCACCGCAAACCCTGACCCGATTGATCAATATGGGCGTACCCGCGTTCAACATTGCTACCTCGGTAAATTTGATAATCGCCCAGAGACTGGGTCGTCGCCTGTGCAACGACTGCAAGACAGTTGAAGAGTTACCCGGCCAGATATTGATTAAGGAAGGTTTCACCAGGGAAGACGTGAAACAAGGTTTTAAAATTTACAAGGCAGTGGGTTGCGACAAATGTGTTAATGGCTATAAAGGCCGCGTCGGTATTTACCAGGTGATGGCTATATCCGAGGAAATGGGAAGATTGATCATGGGCGGCGCTAATTCGATTGACCTCGCAGACCAGGCAAGGAAGGAAGGAATTCCAGACTTGAGACGATCGGCTTTGATGAAGGTCATGTCCGGCCTGTTAAGCCTGGAAGAAGCAAACCGAGTAACCAGGGACTAGATTAGGTAACCAAATAGATTATGGCTAAGAAACCAGCAGAAAGAATTGAATTCAGGTACCAAGGCACTAACCGTGCGGGGGCCAAGGTAAAAGGCGAAATTTTCGCTTTGAGCGATGTACTGGCGAAGGGTGAGCTGCGTAAACAGGGTATTAACCCGACCAGGGTACGCAAGAAGCCCAAGGATTTATTTGGCGGGCCTAAAATTACCCCGGCCGATATCTCTATTTTTGCACGCCAAATGGCTACCATGATGAAGGCGGGTGTACCCCTGGTACAATCCTTCGAGATCATCGGCGAGGGGCATGAAAACAAGGCCATGCAAAAAATGATTCTGGGCCTTAAAACCGAGGTCGAGGGCGGTGTGTCACTGCACGAGGCTTTAGCCAAGCAACCACTATATTTCGACCCGTTGTTCGTCAACCTGGTGGAGGCCGGTGAGCAATCCGGCGCACTCGAAACCATGCTCGACAAGCTCGCAACCTATAAGGAAAAAACCGAGGCGCTAAAAGCAAAAGTCAAGAAGGCTATGTTTTATCCGATCGCCGTATTGATTGTCGCGGCTGTGGTAACCTCGATTTTGCTGATTTTTGTAGTGCCCGAGTTTAAAAATTTATTCGACTCTTTTGGTGCCACGTTACCCGCTATGACATTATTTGTTATAGGTATTTCCGAATTTGTGCAGGCCTGGTGGTGGGTCATTGCCGGCAGCATAGGCGGCACTATATATACTATATTGCGGATCAAAAAAACATCTCCAAAAATGCAGGAGGCAATCGACCGAATTGCCCTGAAGGCCCCGGTGATCGGCGAAATTACCACTAAATCGGCTATCGCCCGATTTTCGCGTACACTGGAAACCATGTCCGCGGCTGGTGTGCCATTGGTCGAAGCGATGGATTCGGTCGCTGGCGCCTGTGGTAATATTGTCTATTTTAACGGCACCATCAAGATAAGAGACGAAGTATCGCAGGGCACCCAGTTACAAACAGCGATGCGCAACACCGGCCTGTTTCCGAATATGGCGATTCAAATGGTATCGATCGGCGAAGAAGCCGGTTCGCTGGACGACATGTTGGCCAAGGTAGCCGATTATTACGAAACCGAGGTTGACAACGCGGTCGATGCACTGACCTCACTACTGGAACCAATCATCATGGCGTTTTTAGGTGTCGTGATTGGTGGTTTAATCATTGCTATGTACCTGCCAATATTTAAAATGGGCTCAGTTGTATAAGTAAGGGCTAGCTGTTTGATTATCGATTTTTTTACCGACCTGGTCGTGCTCTTCGAGCAGTTTCCGACCCTGTATCTTGTTAGTGTATTTATCCTCGGGTTATGTGTGGGTAGTTTCCTCAATGTAGTCATTTATCGACTACCGATAATGATGCAAAATGAATGGCGTGATGACTGCCTCGAATTTCTCGAACAACCCGCTGATCCCGAAAAAGACAGATTCAACCTCACCGTACCCAGGTCCCGTTGCGGACATTGCGGCCACAAAATTAGCGCATTGGAGAATATTCCAATTTTGAGTTACCTGGCGTTGCGCGGGAAGTGCGCCGAATGCAAGACACCAATTTCTATACAGTATCCAGTGGTCGAGCTTTTTACCGCCCTGGTCTCGCTGCTAGTGGGGTGGCACTTCGGGGTTAGTATTCAGGCCCTGGCCGCACTGGTATTTAGCTGGTGCCTGATAGCCGCCAGTGGTATCGACGTCGGCCACAAACTATTACCCGATTCGATCACCCTGCCCCTGCTCTGGCTCGGAATATTACTCGCCCTGTTTAATGTGTTCGTTGACCTGGAGACCAGCGTGATAGGCGCAATCTGCGGTTATTTGAGCCTGTGGAGCATTTTTATAGTCTTCAAGCTGATTACCGGGAAGGAAGGTATGGGGCATGGCGATTTTAAACTACTCGCCATGCTCGGTGCCTGGTGCGGATGGAAAATGCTATTTGTGATCGTCCTTACCTCATCACTGGTCGGTGCGGCAGTCGGTATCACGATGATACTGCTGAAAAAATCTGAACGTAGCACCCAGATCCCGTTCGGACCTTACCTGGCCGCCGCAGGTTGGCTCAGTCTGCTGTGGGGGCCACAAATCCTGCAATTTTACTTCGGGCTGTTGTAGACCAGGCTTATGCTCACAGTCGGACTCACCGGTGGTATCGGTTCAGGAAAATCCACTGTCAGTGACCTGTTTTCCAATCTGGGCGTACCGATCATCGATACTGATTTGATCAGTCACCGATTGCTCGAACCGGATCAATCCGGCTACGAAAAGGTTATCGCACATTTCGGTGATAAACTTTTAGGCAAGGAGCGGCAAAGCGATCGTCGCCAGTAACCTTCCGTCGTTGCGCGAAGTCCTGGTCCACGGCGAGAATGCGTGGCTGACGAGGCCCGACGATCCGAGGTCCCTGGCCGACGGGATTCGGCGAGTACTCGATGACGAACCGCTGCGTCGCCGGCTCGAAGCCGGCGCGCTCGAGCCACGCGGCGTGTTGGGCGAGCGCGTCGGCCGCGCTGCGCGAGAGCTCCAGCCAGACCGGCACGAGCAGCGGCTGCTGCTCGACCAACTCGTGCCAGGCGACGTCGGATCCGGTCGGATCGGTCCCGGCCGCGACATCGGCCGACTCGAGGCTGCAACGGTCGGGGGAGTTGCCGCGAAAGAAGCTCGTGTCCACCTCGACTGCGTCGACCGAGCCGCGGCAGCCGAGGCGCACGATGCACCAGTCGAACGCCGGCTCGTTCCCGCGGCGACGTCGAGTCTCCCAGCCGTCACCCATGTTGGCTCC
>JACZQS010000016.1 GCA_022545625.1 Pseudomonadota bacterium | reverse complement strand
ACCAGGACCTGTCATTCAAACTTAACTTCCCCACGAAGGCTGGAGAATTTTCCTTCTGGGGAGTGGGTGGAAGTGATTTCGGGAAGAAGAACGAAGAATTAGTGCTGGATCCTTTAGAACGTGAATTTGAGGACGACCTCCTCGACAATGAATTTGGCTTTAATATTGGAGCAACCGGAATTACCCATAAGTTGAACCTGGGTGAAAACACACTTCTTCAATCAAGTGTTGCGTCATCCATTAATGACTCTTATTGGGACGAAGAACGCTTGAATACCTTCGATGAACTTCAGCCTGAAAAGAGTGTCCGGAACATGACGGGAAGCATTTCGGCTTCAACAATTGTAAACCACAAGTTTTCCAGGAAACATAGCATCAGGACCGGTATTCTTCACCACCAACATTTCTATGACCTGAAAATCAGGGAAGCAGTAGATCATCAATTACCTTTTAATACAAGCGGTACGAACCAGCTGGTTATATGAATTAATATATATCCAGCAAACAAAACTATTGGATTCCATTCATAGTTTGCGGTAAATGCCAGCACAAAAATCATGCCTGTCATCAGCCATTTTACAATTTCGGATCGATATGCATAGGCTAGCCACTGAACTGCATTATTATTATCTACCTGCTTCAGCATCCGAATACTCTGGTAGGTATTGGGTACCAGGCAGGCAATGCAACCTGTTATTGCAGACAGCATGACACTTTCGTTCCAGATTACAACCCCGAAGACATAAATTCCACCCGATGAATACTGAATTATCAGCGCCTGTATTATTTGGTTCTTCATGGCTTTATTGGGTGGAATTAGTCCTTCCAGATCAGCCAACCCCCAAATCGGATGTCGAGTATAAATAGTTAAACTTCAATTATCAATCACCGGATATAGCCCCTTTACGGGGACAGGTGCTGGAGAATTCCGTCTAACTCATCGCTATTATGGAAGCTGATAATGAGCTGCCCCGAACCCTGTTTCCCCGACCTGATTTTTACCGCAGCACCGAGTTTTTCGCTGATTTGGGTTTCCAGTCGCCTGATGTCCGGATCGGTTTTATTTGCTCTCGGTTTTTCCTTCGAACCACCTTTCAGCTTCTTTTTAACCAGCGCTTCGGTATCACGCACCGATAAACCCCGTTTGACAACGATATTAGCGACTTCGATCTGATCATGCCGAATCAGGCCGAGCAAGGCACGCGCATGGCCCATATTGAGCAGGCCACGATTGACCTGATCTTTGACCGGGTCGGCCAGATCGAGCAAACGTAACAGGTTAGTCACCGATGCCCGTGACCGCCCTACCGAATCTGCAACCTGTTGATGGGTTAGTTCAAATTCTTCGATCAACCGCATCAATGCCTGTGATTCCTCGAGTGGATTCAAGTCTTCGCGTTGAATATTCTCTATCAGTCCGACTACCGCGGCCGCCCTGCTGTCGATATCACGAATCACTGCTGGAATCTTTTGCAGGCCGGCGATTTGTGCGGCACGCCAACGGCGTTCGCCAGCAATCAATTCGAAATGATTGCCCTCGGGCCGCACCACAATCGGCTGCACGATACCCTGCGAGAGTATCGAGTCGGCGAGTTCCTGCAAGGATTGCTGGTCGAAATGCTGCCGCGGTTGAAAATTTCCACGCTGGATGCGGTCGATATCCAGCTCACTCAGGCCGCTCCCATGGTCCCGCCCACTGGCCTGAATAACCTCATCGATATTACCGATTAATGAACTCAGCCCTCTGCCCAGTCGCTTTTTTTTCATAGTAATTATCGGCTGAGCTGTTGGTCTTTCTTCGCATCGCGCCGCAACAATTCTCCGGCAAGCGCCAGGTACGCCATTGATCCTCGCGAGGATTTTTCATATTGCAATATTGGCTGGCCGAAACTCGGCGCCTCGGCAAGGCGTATATTTCGCGGTATCACGGTCCGGTAAACCTTATCACCAAAATGCTCTACCAGCTCGGAGGACACATCGTTCGAAAGATTGTTACGCGAGTCATACATCGTTCGCAACAACCCCTCCAGTTTAATATCTGGATTAACACTGATACGAATCTGGTCGATCGTATCGAGTAGCGAAGACAGGCCCTCAAGCGCGTAGTATTCACATTGCATCGGAATCACAACGCCATTGGCCGCAACCAGCGCATTGACCGTCAGCATGTTCAACGAAGGTGGGCAATCGATCAGGATATAGTCGTATCCATCGAGTACCGGGCTAAGAGCCAATGCCAGCTGTTTTTCACGGCCAATGCGATTCATCAACTGGACTTCGGCCGCAGTCAGGTCCGCATTCGCGGGTAGAATATCAAATCCAGTCTCGGGCAGTGAGATCAGCGCTTCATGCACTGTACAATCGCCCAGCAAAACGTCACAAACACTGAGCTTGAGGCTGTTTTTGTCGACGCCGCTGCCCATGGTCGCATTACCCTGGGGATCCATGTCGATCAACAGCACGCGCCTCTTGGTCGCAGCCAGTGCCGCGGCCAGATTTACCGTAGTCGTGGTTTTTCCGACACCGCCTTTCTGATTGGCTATGGTAATAATCTTACTCATACAATTTATTAGGCATCTCTACTAATTGTCTTTTCCCGCGATTGCGGCAGCTTTAATTTTAAGGCTCACCAGGCTTCTCTTTTCAATAACCCCGGGAACCTGTAATTCGGTCTCCTGGATCAAATACCTGTCATCACCCAATTCCCTGGCCTCACTATTACTCAGGCTGGTTTTCATCGACAATAACAGCGTCTCGGCCTGGCACAGGTGCGTGACACTGTCAGCGAATTTGGCCAATGATGTAAACGCACGGCTAACGATGATATCGAACGGTTTCGCGGCATGATAGTCTTCAACCCTCGACTTCACAACCACCGCATTATCGAGAGCGCAAACCGCCAGCACCTGCTGCAAAAAACGCGTTTTCTTGCCATTGCAATCCAACAGCGTCCATTTCGAACCGGGCAGGGCTATCGCTAATGGAACACCGGGTAAGCCGGCTCCACTTCCAACATCCAGCGCAGATTGGCCAGGCAATATCCGATCATGGATAACCAGGCTATCGAGCAGGTGGTAATAAAGCATCCTCTGCGGATCGGTAATTGCAGTCAGGTTATAGGTTTTGTTCCATTTGCCCAGCAGCGCCAGGTAATCGAGCAATCGATTCAGCTGAGAATCTTGCAGGGGCATGCCGATATCGACCAGCCCTCGCTCCAGTCGATCATATAAATCTTCAAATTGAAAATTCAAGCCGACTTCTGGATTTCGGGTTGACCAGATTGATGACGCTTTAAATGAACCAACAAAAGAGATATCGCCGCCGGAGTTACTCCCGAGATACGGCCAGCCTGGCCGATGGTAGCCGGACGGTAGTCCTGTAATTTCTGGCACACCTCGTTGGACAGGCCCCGTACCGAGGTATAATCGATAGATTCCGGCAGTACCGCCTGTTCGTGCTTAGCCGCCTTGTCGATCTCCTGCTGTTGTCTCGCCAGGTAACCTGCGTACTTACCATTGATTTCGGCCTGCGCTCGAACCCGGTCTGTATAGACCAGGGCATCATCCATAAATGGCATCAAGTGGTCGATCGTAATTTCAGGGCGCCGTAAAATATCCGACAATCGATACTCCCGGGTTATCGGGTTTTGCAGGGTTACGGCGAGGGCATCCGCCGCCTCAGTTTGCGGATACAGCCACTGATCATTCAATTTTTGATTGAGACGTTCGAGTTGCTCGCGATATTCTTCAAAGGCCCGCCAACGCGCATCTTCAACCAGGCCCAGTTTGCGGCCGATTTCGGTAAGTCGTAAGTCGGCGTTGTCTTCACGAAGCATCAGGCGATATTCGGCGCGCGAGGTGAACATGCGGTAGGGTTCATTAGTGCCTCGCGTGATCAGATCGTCAACCAGCACACCCATATAAGCTTGCGATCTGGATAGATTCAGGGGTTCCTTGCCCTGCACGCTGGCAGCAGCATTCGCGCCAGCGATCAATCCCTGGGCGGCAGCTTCTTCATACCCGGTAGTACCATTAATCTGGCCGGCAAAATACAGGCCATCGATAAACCGTGTTTCGAGCGTAGGCCGCAGATCACGGGGATCGAAATAATCGTATTCGATCGCATATCCCGGTCGCGTGATATGGGCCTGCTCAAAACCACGTATGCTGTTTACCAGCGCCTGCTGAACGTCGAAAGGCAGACTGGTGGAAATTCCGTTCGGGTATACTTCGGATAAATTCAAGCCTTCGGGTTCAACAAAAATCTGATGCGAGGTCTTGTCGGCAAACCGCACTACCTTGTCTTCAATGGAAGGGCAGTAGCGGGGGCCAACACCATCGATATTGCCATTGTACAATGGAGAACGATGCAGGCTGTCGCGGATAATATCGTGCGTTTTCTCGTTAGTGTGCGTGATATGACAGCTCACCTGGCGGGGGTGCAGATCGATCGATCCCATGGTCGAAAACACCGGTAGCGGGTCATCGCCCGGCTGCTCTTGCATGACACTTATATCAATCGTTTTGCGATCGATACGCGGCGGTGTTCCGGTTTTTAAACGGCCGATTCGAAATGGCCTTTCGCGCAACCTCTGTGCGAGTGACGAGGCTGGCGGATCACCCGCGCGACCACCGCTATAATTAGCATCACCGATATGTATTTTGCCATCGAGGAAAGTACCAACCGTAAGTACCACGGTCGGCGCGTGGAACCTGAGACCCATCTGCGTAACCACGCCTTCAATCCGATCGCCAATTTCGATCAAATCGACAACCGGCTGCTGGAAGATCGACAGATTTGGCTGTTTTTCGAGTTTTTCACGAATCGCAATTCGATATAACTGGCGGTCGGCCTGCGCGCGCGTGGCCCGTACTGCGGGGCCCTTGCGTCGATTAAGAATGCGAAACTGTATGCCCGCCCGGTCGGCCGCGAGTGCCATTTCACCACCCAGTGCATCAATTTCTTTCACCAAATGGCCTTTGCCTATACCACCAATAGCCGGATTGCAACTCATTTGACCCAGGGTTTCGATACTATGGGTCAGCAACAGGGTGTTAACACCCATGCGCGCGGCCGCCAGCGCGGCTTCGGTACCCGCATGCCCGCCGCCTACTACAATCACATCGAAACGTTTATTGAAATCCATATTGAGTGATCCTTATTGGGAGTACTGACCATGATAAGCAAAAAGGGCGCGCATTCTAGCGCTTTTTGTTGGCGAACACCATGCGATCAGGTCATAACTTTTTGGTACCCCTGTATTTCGCTGAACAGGTTATCCATTTTGTCAAACGTGAGGTGCGCACCAGCCGCGAGTAATTTCTCTGCCTTCATTAATTCAGCATAGCCAAACACTGTCATACCCGCCGCGACTGCGCCCTGGACACCAACCGGGCTGTCTTCAATCACCAGGCAACGGCCGGGTTCGAGCACTCCCATCGATTCAGCCGCATACAGGTAGATATCGGGATGCGGTTTTCCGTTAGCTACCTCGGAGCTGCTAAAGATATTGTCGTTGAAATATTTTGCCAGGCCGGTCTTGCCAAGCGTGGTTTTCATTTTATCGTGTGAGCCACTCGAGGCAACGCAGTAGGGGATATCGATGTGTTGTAATACCGATTCAATTCCATCAACGGCTTCTACGCTATCTGCCAATGCCAGGTTGATCTCTCGTTTATACCGGTCCGCCAGGCCTGAAGGTGGGATTTCGCCGGTCAGGTCTTCGACAATCTGTAAACACTGGGCCTGCGAACGGCCTACAAAACGGTCAAACATTTCTTCCAGGGAAAACCGGAGTCCGCATTCTTCCTCCAGCACCCTCGCAAAAATTGCATTTGCGACAGGTTCGCTATCGACTAAAACCCCGTCGCAATCGAATATGATCAGGTCAAAGCCGCATTGCATTAATTTTTTTCAAAATATAAATGGAGAAATACTGTCCATAGCGCGATTGTAGCTCGGGTAACTTCCAGTCATCGCCGGTCACCTGGTGTCGGCACATTGGGCTACCACAGCGGCATTCGAGGAGGTAGTCGTCCGAGCGCTCCATCGAATAGTCGTGGCAAAGTTCTTCACCCGCCTTGATTTCGCGCATCGCGACGTAGGTTACCTGCCCGAGGAAGCCGACATTTGGATCACAGGAATGGTTAATGAACACGCTCATATCGTCAATTTCGTCGGGGCTGGTCGGCGTGAGGTAAAAATCGTCATCGATTTGTAGCGCTAGATCCCCTACCTGGTCGCTAATTCGTTTCAGCCCCTCGCGCGTAACGATATGACCAGATTTTATCGCAACTATCTCGTCTTGCTTAATATCCTCGATCGCAACCACGCCCTGCCCACTCAGGGTGTTATTACGAACTTCAATTTTAGGAGAGCGATAGGTTTTCATCAGCCAAAAATCGACTGCTAGTTGTGGATTTGATCGCGATCATAAACTGCCATCATCGTGCCCACCATACTCGCGACCATTTTTTGAGTATCACCCTGGTGTGCATAAAGCTCGCCTTCGGTCACAGTAATATTGCGCCCGGGTTTCTTCACCCTGCCAATTGCTTCAAACCACTCGCCCTGTGCCGGTGATAGTAAATTAATCTTGAATTCTATCGTCAATACCGCCGCATCATCCGGCATTAACGAAAATGCCGCATATCCACAGGCGCTGTCGAGCACCGTGGATACTATTCCTGCATGAATATACCCGTGTTGCTGGGTCAGATCCGGATCAAATGGAAACTGGATTGAGACTTCGCCCGCACTGACCTTGATGATCGAAGCCCCAACTGTTTTCATCGCGGTTTGCCTGTCAAAGCTATCGATCACCCGCTGTTCGAAGTTCGCACTTTTCGGTTTAAATTGATCAGGCAACGGTTATACCGAACTGTTTTTCGAGTCCTTCTTGATGATATTGGTCGCCAGAGAAATCATCGACGCAATGTCAGCCAGATTAGCCGGTATCACCAGGGTATTGGCCTGTTTAGCAATGTTGCCGAATTGCTCCAGGTAATCCTCGGCAACGCGAAGTTGCATCGCCGATTCACCGCCTTCTTCGTTGAGCGATTTGGCTACCCGGCTGAGACCTTCGGCGGTCGCTGTAGCGATCGCCAGGATCGCCGCGGCTTCACCCTCGGCTTCGTTAATCTGTTGCTGCTTAACCGCCTCGGACTGCTTGATCACCTGCTGTTTTTCGCCTTCAGCCTCGTTGATTTTAGCGTCGCGCTCGCCTTCCGAGGTTAATATCACCGCACGCTTTTCTCGTTCCGCACGCATTTGCTTTTCCATCGCGCCGAGAACATCGGCAGGCGGGTTAATATTTTTAATTTCATAGCGTAATACCTTTACCCCCCAGGGTTCAGAGGCCTTATCGAGTTCGAACACCACGTTACTATTGATCGATGAACGCTCTTCAAAGGTGCGATCCAGGTCAATCTTGCCTATTTCGCTACGCAAGGTGGTTTGCGCCAGTTGTGAAATAGCAAAGGCATAGTCGGTAATCCCGTATGAAGCCCGTTCCGGGTCGAGTACCTGCAGATATAAAACCCCGTCAACACCTACCTGTACGTTATCATTGGTGATACAAATTTGCTCTGGGATATCAAACGCCAGTTCCTTGAGGCTATGTTTGTAGGCAGACCTCTCAAAAAAGGGGATCAGTATATGAAAACCCGCTCGCAACGTACGGCTGTACTTACCCAGGCTTTCTACGACGAAGGCGCTTTGTTGCGGAACCACGACCGCGGTCTTGGCGATAATGATGATCGCAATAATCGCGACCGTGATAGCCACCCAAAAAGTTACATTTTCATAAAATATCATTCCCGTTCCCCCTTGTTAATGTGCCGATGGAATATCTGCATTAATCAGATCCCCCGGGTATTTTTTCTATCTTCAAAGTCAGGCCATCGACGCTGTGGATACGCACATTTTCGCCGCTGCTCATAGCCTCGGCACCCATATTCAAAATCGTCCAGGTGGTACCGCGATACGAGATCCGAGCGCGATCACCGGGTGCCAAATCCTGTTCCAGCTTTACTGTTTCGCCAGCCGGGCCAGTTTCATAGCCGGCGCCGCTGCCGCCGCGAAGTTTTTCATACAATTGTTTGCGAAACAGGACCATCGTCACCAACGACAGACCTGCGAACAGTATCCACTGTACCCAGTAATCAAGGCTCATGCCGAGCAGGCCAACCAGGCCGGTGATAATCGCGGCCAGGCCGATAAACACCAGAAAGAATGCGGCGTCGATAAACATCAACTCCGAACCCAACAATAAAGCACCAAAAATAATCCAACCCCACCAGGGCATTTGCTTCTCCTCGAAAATAATCACTCGTTGACAGCTATTGCAGGCACATGAGACCACTACTAGTCGTTGTCCGTCAAGCCCGCACCCGCTCCAGCACGCGATTCGGCGGTAGCCGGCGCATAGGTTTTAAATGCCAGTGCGTCTATAGCGCTCCAGATGCTAGGCTCGATCGAGTACGCCAGGGTTGAAGGCAACTGTTGTGGTACCAGATCGGTGCTATGCCGACAGCTCGCCGAATTTGCACGCGCCAGCAATAGATCATCCCGGCTGC
This sequence comes from Pseudomonadota bacterium, assembly GCA_022545625.1. Classification (GTDB taxonomy): domain Bacteria; phylum Pseudomonadota; class Gammaproteobacteria. The sequence continues at coordinate 5,652 of JACZQS010000016.1, read as the reverse complement.
CTTCTATGCGAATACCATTTTCATAACAGTTGACACGAATATTCGCCCAACTCGTCGTAAATGTGGTTTTGTGATACCTGGCGGCCTGGCCGATAGTGGCGACGAGTAATAGTGGATAAGCAATTTCCCCGAGTTTAAATTCAGTTCCAGCTAACATTTGACCGGCCCGGTCAGCCAGTGCGGCACCGCTAACGATCGGGCACAGGTAATCGCCCTGGGCCTGCCAGCGGGTATCGATATTCGCCGGGAAGTATTTTTTATAATCTTTGCCATCGAGCCGCTGCAAATGCGCGAGGCTGATCTCGGGACCGGGTAAATCGAATGCTGCCAGCCAACGTGCGGCTTTGCCGGCTTCTTCGGAAAGGCCCCAGCCAAGTCCTGTCGCCTGCGCTGCCTTGCGGACATAAGATTCGACTTCGGCAAGCGTGTACTTTTGCTTCACCTGGCTGTCGCCAGCATTTCGTTTGGGTAGGGCGCGTCCTGGTACATACAAATTCGCACCCAGCGGTCCGAACGCGGGTCAAATTTGGTAGCGCCAAAAAACGACAGTTTGCATCGCAGCAGGTCGATTGGCAGCATGTCGGCGGCTATTAGATTATCGCGTATCTCTGAATAGGGGTGTGTTGCCAGGGTTTGTAGGCGTCGCACGGTATGTCGATGTTCGGGATGGGCAAGTAATAAATCGGCAATCGACTGGCGCGGGTCCCACTCATGCAGGGTCTGGTACAGCTGCTTGATAAATAATCCAATCGATAACGGCTGTTCGAATTCGGCGCCCGGTTCATCGAATCGTTCGCCCACGCGCGGTTCGAGTTTTTCTGCCGAGGTGTACCAGAATCGTGCCCGGTTTTGTTTTTGCTGGTAATCGACCCTAATCGCCCAATCGCACTGGGCTTCGATAATTTCCAGTAGCCTGCCAGGGCTCATCGAGCCATCGATAAAAAAACTCAAATGTTCGTCGGCATCCATGCATTGGCTTAAATCATCAACCAGCTCGCCATAGGGCTCAAGCATCAGCGACACCAGTTGTTCCTGACCTTCGAGCGACAGGTTTTTTTCAGCCCAGAGATAAAAACGATCCCAGGGATGGTTTTCGACCAGGGATTCCGTTTCGATATAAGTGCTCATTTTTTTCAGATCGGCATTCAGTTGCCCAAGCTTTTTGATCTGGATCGGATGTTCAGAATGCCATTGCGACAGGTTAAACTTTGCGAGCTCGAAGTGATGTTTGAAATCGCTGATCGCTTCGCCGCTTGCATCGGCCAGGGATCGAACACGCGCTATGGCTTCTTCACGCGCCACCATCCAGTTGTTGATCAGCGCCGGATGGTTGATCAGGAATGGAGCCATTCCCAGTCCAGTGGCATTACCAACACCAATTCGTCGGCGTAAATCAGGGGAAATAGTCACCGCCCTGTCACCGCCGATAGCGCGGGCAATGTGTTCGACCAGGTCGATCGAAAATGCGCGGATCAACCAGACCGACAGTAGTTCGGCCTGAAACGGGCCACTGACTTCCGCTCGCTGATAAATCGTCAACCGATCGGCAGCGCCGAATTTCCCCGAGCCATAGACTGCCGTGGTTCTGACCAGGTAACCGACCGATTCTACCTGGTTGCGATCGGGTTGCTGCCCGTTTGACAGTCTTTCGATAACATGCTGCCACAAACGTACCGAGCGGTTCGCACGCGACAGGCTAAGCTCACTATCGCTGATTCGCCCGGCTTCCTGTTTCGGAACACTTTTTTGCAGACGGTCCAGATCGGCAGTGTCCGGTACGCCGTCAAACAGCGTAAAAGTCGCGTCCCAGGCAGTCGCGATTACCCGGTCGGAACGCTTATGATCGGGCAGGTCGTGCGAAAACGCGACCAGTGAATAACTACGCTCGGGGCCGCTTACCGTATAAACCGCGCGACCGAATCCATCGGCACCAATTTCCCATAGCTTGCGTTCAAATTGCCACTTCTCTTTTTTCAGTCGGCGCAACAGGGTGCGCATGAAGGACAACCGGGTTTGATGAAAACTACCCATTCGCGCGAGTTTCATTACGACTTCGGGCGGTCGACGAAATTTCGCTGCTTGCGGCATAGGATTTAGCTCGGTGCCACTCATTTTACTGCTATTCAAACAGGACCGAAATTATGGTCAAAAAATCCTAGCCAGTTGTTGCCCATCACTTTAGCGGTATCCTCGGCGTTAAAGCCGACATCGAGCAGGCCCTGTTCGATATTGTTGAAATCGCGATTATCCTTGAACCAGCCAGGCATTGGCGGGAAACCAGCATTATTGGCCGACCCTTCACCATAATCGATTTTCTTCGTCCAACGTCCGGCGCGCATCCACTTAACCACCGAATCGGGCTGATCCTGGCACAGGTCCGACCCCAGGCCGATATGATCGACACCCATAATCTCGGCGGTACGGGCGATCATTTCGCAAAAACTTTCCAGGCTGCAATCACCCTTATCCTTCAGGTGATGCGGGTACAGGCTGAACCCGAGCATACCGCCAGTTTGCGCCAGCCCCTCCAGTACTGCCTGCGATTTATTACGCAACGCTGGTTCCCAGAAACCAGGATTGGCGTGCGTAATTACAATTGGCCGCGAACTGATTTCCATCGCTTCCAGTGTCGAACGCTCGGCCGAATGACTCATATCAACCACCAGGCCGACGCGGTTCATTTCTTCGATAACTTCTCTTCCCATGCGTGTGATGCCGGTGTCGTTAGTCTCGTAACAACCGCTGCCCAGCAGCGACTGATTGTTATAGGTCAATTGCATGAATCGAGCGCCCAACGTGTGTAGTATTTCGACCAGGCGAATATCGTCTTCCATCGGCGAAGGATTCTGGAACCCGTAAAAAATGGCAGTACGGCCAGACTTACGGGCGAGACGCACGTCGTCGCCGGTTTTTCCCTGGAATATCAATTCCGCAAAGCGTTCAAATAAGCTATTCCATTGCTCAATATTGGCGACCGTTTCGCGAAAGTTTTCATGGTAGGCAATCGTCACGTGAACCGCATCGACACCCCCTTCGCGCATCTGGCGGAAAATTTTTTCAGACCAGTTTGCATACTGTAATGCGTCGATTCGGTAGTGGGTATCACCCATGGCAATATCTCCTTAAGCAGGCAGACCTGAATTGATATAGGCTGTTTTCACATGCGTATAAAACTCTTTGGCATACTGGCCCTGCTCACGAGGACCGTAAGAGCTCTCACCCCGGCCACCGAATGGCACGTGATAATCGGTTCCCGCAGTAGGCAGGTTGACCATCACGCAACCGCTTTGCGCGTGGCGGCGAAAGTGTGTCGCACGCGCGAGGTTCGTAGTCACAATGCCGGCAGTTAAACCGAAACGGGTATCGTTGACCGTTGCCAGGGCTTCTTCGTAACTATCAACCCTGATCACGCAGGCCATGGGTGCGAACAATTCTTCACGATTGACCTGCCAGTCATTGCGCGTGCCGGTAAATACCGCGGGGGTCATGAAATAGCCTTCAGTGGCGCGTTCAACACGTTCTCCACCACATTGCAGTTCACCACCTTCCTTTTTTGCCAATTCGACATTTTCGAGATTTTGATTTAACTGTGATTCGCTGGCGACCGGTCCGAGTTGTGTCCCAACTTCGAGAGCATGGCCGACCACCATTGCTTTTGCCCCTTCAACCAGGCGATCGACAAATGCATCGTGAATTTTTTCGTGCACCACGAGACGCGATGATGCGGTACATTTTTGACCGGTGCTGCCGAAAGCTCCATTCAACGCGCAGGCCACCGCGGTATCCAGATCAGCATCATCCATAATTGCCAATGCATTTTTAGAACCCATTTCGAGCTGAACCCTGGTGAAGTTTTCCAGCGCCGATTTGGCTATGCCCCGCCCGATGGGTACCGAGCCGGTAAAACTAATCGCATCCACCATTGGGCTCTCGATTAATTGCTGGCCGACACTGCTGCCGGGGCCCATTACCAGGTTGAACAGACCTTTGGGTAACTCTTGCTTGGCGATGATGCGCGCCAGTGCCACCGCCGATGCCGGCACTAAATTCGCCGGTTTCCAGATCACTGCATTGCCAAAAGCAAGCGCCGGAGCTATTTTCCATGCTGCGGTCGCCATCGGGAAATTCCATGGGGAGATTACCGCAACAGTGCCAACCGGCTCCCGGCGAACATCGACTTCGATACCGTCACGAACCGATTCGGCATTGTCACCGATCTGGCGTAATACCTCGGCGGCGTAGTAGGTAAAAAACTGCCCTGAACGATAAACCTCAGCTTTGGCCTCAGGTTGCGTCTTGCCTTCCTCGCGCGCGAGCAGGGTGCCAAGTTCCTCGCAATTGGCAATCAACTCGTCGCCAATATTGATCAGTTTGCTATAACGCCCTTCGAGTCCGATCTTGGCCCACTCGGGTTGTGCGTCAACCGCCGCATCGAGTGCCCGCTGCAATTGCGCGGTATCCGCCTGGGCATAGTGTCCGATAGTATCGGACAAATCGGATGGATTGATGTTGGCAATTTCACTCGCACCAGCCACCCATTCGCCCGCTATAAAATTGTGGTTCAGTTCCGGCATACCAGTTCCTTGAATCAGTTATTTAAATTGGAGGTTACAATAAGAGAGGCCAGTATTTCAGTCAATCCTGATTTAGTGATACCTGACTCAATGAAATTGAAAGCTGAGCATTAACACCCTTGAGGAGTTGTGTGGGTATAGGAAAAAATATGACTCTCGCAAAGACGCAGGGCACGCAAAGGGAAGGGGAATTAGACTGAATAGAGGTAGATTGGCATTTGCTTTGTAAGTACGGTCAGTAATACCAGTCATTTGGTAAATCAAATCACCGCGAAACTCTATGCGGCCTCTGCGCCTCTGCGAGAGTCATACGGCGTTTGTCAAGAGAGTTGTCGCCTGAAGTTTAAAGTTATGCCGCCTTGTTTTTCTCAGTTTCAGATGCTTTCTTTTCCGGGTTAAGGTAAACCTCTTCTACCGGTTTCCAGTTTCTGGTATCGCCACTCCAGCGTTCTGGATGGTTTGATTTTGCCTGTTAGTATACCTGCTTGCGTTTCGCCAATATCTTTGCGTCCAGACTGTCTTGCCTTTGCGGTCAGCACCGTGTAATTGGAAAACATTCTTTGCCAAATCAACACCAACTCGTTTAATCTCCATTGTGGACTCCTCTTTCTCGTTAACTGAAACGTCAATCTCAGTTTGGCACATCAAGGCCGCTAAAGTGAGGAGGAGTCCATCCCATTGCTTTCCCCTAGCCGACGTTCAAAATCCGTGGATTAACTTCGGCTTACGGCACTGAGCAAACGCTCAGAATTTTGCGACGAACGGCAAAAAACGACTGCCATTAAGGACCTTCATCCATACTTTGAAAATTAGTAAACACACTTCGCTTTTAGTCCTTTTATTTTTTTAAAAAATCTTATTGACGATCTTCCATGAACCATCATGTTTCCCCAGTAGAAATGTCTCGAAAAGCTGACCACCGCAGTCGAAGACCTCCGCTACTCCATCACGACCTCTAATTCGGGAACTCTAGACTTCTTGGAGAAGAGCTTTTATCCTTACTTGTCAATTAGAATGAAGTAAGTTCCCGCCCATTCCTACGTAGTCTTTCGGGTTTGGGAGCACATCAGAGTCCGTA
>JACZQS010000258.1 GCA_022545625.1 Pseudomonadota bacterium | reverse complement strand
CGGTGCGATTGTCGAATCCCCAATGGGTATTAATGGGTGCCGCATAATAACGTGCAATCCTTCGATAGGAATTCACGTTAGGTGCAAATATTGACATAGTTGCGGGCGTGTACTTTTGCAGGCCGGCAATGTAACTTTTAAACAAGCTATTGGGTTTCCCGTTCTTACTGATAAATATGTTTTTGCTGGTTTTTTTATTAATAATGCTTTGATGCAGATGCATTGAGCTGGCACGAACTTTGGCAGAATCGTGATCAACGCGGTAGCCTGCTTTTCGATCAGGGCGCTCATGATGCGGCTGCAATTCTTTTTAATAACCCAGAATGGAAGGCTTCGTCGCTGTACCGCGCCGGAAAATTTGATCAGGCACTCCAATTCTGGAGCGAGGATGGTACCGGGGACTCACAATATAATCGCGGTAACGCCCTGGCGAGACTGGGTCGCTATGAAGATGCTATCAGCGCCTACCAACAGGTCCTGGATGCGAATCCGCAGCACCAGGATGCAAGCTACAACAAGCAGCTACTAGAAGGCCTCCTGGAACAACAACAAAAACAACAACAGCAAGGCCAGGCGAACGAGAACTCGCAGGAATCAGGTGATTCGAGTCAGGGTCAAGATACGGGCGAAGACCAGCAACAAGCGCAACCCGGCTCAAATACGAACCAGGCCGATCAGCAATCAGAAAAGAATTCGGCCGTGCAGAAACCCCGCAGCGAACAACAGGATGGAACCGAAATACAGGCATCACAGGCCCGGCAACCCCAGTCCAACGAGGAAGGTAGCGGGGACAACGAAACCGGTGTCGAGGATGGCGAAGAAATGTCGGAACAGGCCGCCATCCAGTGGTTACGCAAGATCCCCGATGACCCGGGTGGATTATTGCGCCGCAAGTTTATTTACCAGTATAAAAATCGGGGGGCATCTACCCCAGAAATAAACCAATGGTGAAAGTACCTCTAAAAATGCACTTTTTTCGCGATAGCAGCGTCATTACCGTGCTCGAATCCTCATGTATTCTCATATACACTGCGGTTCTCGGCTCTGGCATCCTGCTTTGCTCTACCTCCTGCATCCATGCAGTCGTCCGCGCGGTACTTCCTTGCCCTTATTGCCATGGATGGCATGTATGCTGGCTTTGCAGGAGCAAAAGCCTGCCACGAAAAAATCACTATTTTTCGGGGTACTCTTAGAGTTGGTATGGGTAACTGCTCTTTTTTGGTTTTACTCTCGGCGCTGGTGCTTTTCTGCGGCCTGTTGCAGGCGGAAGTGACTATTTCAATCGATCGTAATCCGGTACATGTCAACGAATCATTTCAATTGGTGTTTGAAACGGACGATTCCACCGATAGAGACCCCGATTTTTCTCCATTACAACAGCACTTCCAGATTCTAAGCAGGAGCCAAAGCAATAACATCAGCATTATCAATGGTAAATATCAGCGAATCCTGAAATGGAACCTGCAGCTGATGCCGACACAGGAGGGTGATTTCATATTACCGGCAATCAAGTTTGGTAAACATGAAAGTAAATCTTTTCTGGTCACGGTAAAGCCTGCCAGCCAGTCGAATGTGCCGGGTGACGAAGGCCTTTTTCTGGAATTGAGCAGCGACGAAACGTCCCTGTATGTGCAAAGCCAGGTGCTTGTGACCCTGCGCCTGATGAGCGGTTCCAACATTTCTGGATATCAGATAGGGGATCTGGTTATAGAGGATATGGATGTCGTCATTGAAACCCTCGGTGATGTTAAGCAGTATCAGACCCGGCTGGATAAAAAATCTTATTTGGTGCTGGAGCAGCAATTTGCCCTGTTTCCCCAGCAAAGCGGGACCTTGAAAATCGGACCAGTTAGCGCCGAGGTTCGATTCGCCGGCCGTTCGCGATCAATCTTCGATCCGTTCAAGACCCGCGATGAGATAAAAAGGGTAGACTCAAAATCATTGACTCTGCAGGTGCTTGCCGCACCAGAGGCATTCAATGCACCCCACTGGTTTCCATCGACGGATGTCGAGTTGAGCGAAGATTGGCAGGGCGACTTAAACCGGCTTACCGCGGGAGAGCCGGTGACCCGTATCATCACTTTAACTGCCGAGGGTTTAACCGCCGCTCAATTACCCGATCTGGTGCAGGCTGATGTTACCGGCATCAAGCAGTATCCGGACAAACCGGTATTCGAGAATCAGCGATCCTCCAGGGGCATTGACGCCGTGTTACAGCAGAGAATCGCGATAATACCGACAGCTGCGGGTCGCTATAGCCTGCCGGAAATTACTATACCCTGGTGGAATATAAAAACCGGGCAGCAGGAGGTGGCACGCATTCCTGCTCGCGATATCGAGGTACGGCAGGCCGTGGCTGGGACCGTGGTATCGACGCCGGGGACGGAGATATTACCGATAGCAGCCGAGGGCTCTGACCATGTTCCGGCGTTGCAATCTGAACCCGGTAGGTTCTGGTTGTGGTTGAGCGCAATCCTGGGGACTGGTTGGCTCGCGAGTATTTTAGCCTGGTGGTTCACCCGCAGAGATTCCAGCCGGCGTTCTACGACAGGGGATGATATTGCCGAAATCAGTCTGCCCAGGGCAATAAAGCGTTTGCATCGAGCCTGTGCCAGTAATAATGCTACCGATGCACGCGATGCGGTATTAAGCTGGGCCAATGCACTGGAAATCAAACATCGGTTCGTCAATCTGAACCAGGTATCCAGCTATTACGCTAATCCGTTAAAGCAGCAGTTAGATTTATTGAACCGGAGCATTTACAGTGAATCAACCGGGGACTGGAACGGTGAATCGCTCTGGCGAACCTGCGAGGAAATAGCAGCTCATCATATTTCAGACGACGAGAGTGCTGTTTTAAATGGATTGCATCCGCTCAACCCCTGACGAAATACTTCAGATTAAAAAAAATCGTTAATCGGTAATATTTACCCGGCAAGCCAACAAATTTCCTGGATTCCGGATCAGCAAAAAACGCTGTCCGGAATGACGGGAGTTTCTGTAATATTCATGTCTTCCAGACTTTTAAACTCCAGATTGTATTGTGCTGTAAGGGTTCATACTAAGTTCGTGTAATGTTAACGGGACAACAGTGATTGCTTATGGTTATTATTGGTCTATATATATATTGGAAAAGTCCCGGCGTGACTGGAATATTTCCGGCTAGTATTAACCCAATAAGTGACCGAATGACTGGTAGATATTTTGCATCAGGGAGTTTCAAAACGAAAGCCAGGTGCGGACGTGCGCCGCATTAATAACTATAGATTTTTTACCTTGTAAGCCTCGAACGGATAGCCATGGAATTTCTTGAATTCTCCACATATTTCGATCCTGATGAATTTCTATTTGAAGAAGGTGACCCTGGAGAGTGTGCTTATATCATCGAATCCGGTTCAGTCGAGGTGTCGCTCGATAAAGGTGGCAGGAAACTGGTCATAGCGACTCTCGGCGCGGGAGAAGTACTCGGTGAGATGGCGATCATCGATAACTGTCCGCGCACGGCGACTGCACGCGCGATTGAACGTACAAAGGTAACCGCAATTCCACTCGATTACGTGGAGCAGAAAATTGAAAATGCCGACCCGACCGTGCGCTTGTTTCTGCTGCTGATCATGGAGCGATACCGCGATCTGCTCAGCCGCTTATCGCATGTATTTGAAGGCATTTCACCGTATGAGCTCGATCCATCAAGGGAATCGGAAGAGTCCACGCTCGAACTCAAAAATGTCATGGCGCAATACCTGGATATGCAAAAACGCATCAACACCGCGGTGAATAAGCCATCTTCCAAATCAGACAAGATCTCTATCGGTGAATCAACGCTGCAAGATACCAAGATACTGGTTATCGAAGAAAAGAGATTAAAATCAATTATTTACAACATCATCTCCGGCAGCCAGCTTGCTCGTCCAGGAATCAACAGGAGCAACGCGGCGACTCCCAGCATCATGATCCAGTAAGG
>JACZQS010000257.1 GCA_022545625.1 Pseudomonadota bacterium | reverse complement strand
TTATCGGTCAGCGTCAACACGCCTTCATTTTCATTTAAATGCCGTAGAATCGATTCCGCCAGGCTATTTCGAGCCAGGGATGAGGCTTGCTGCAGGATTAAATCAATTTTACCATCGGTTCTTATGGTTTTGATAAATCCCTGTAACCTCTCACCATAATGCAGTGGGCGAAACACTTCGTTTTCAAATAGCTGTCCCAGGTACCTGCCATCGATCACCGCCTTGAAACCGAGATCGCTTTTTGCATAGATCAGCAAATCAACAGCCTGGTCAGGCTTTAGCTGGCTGGGATCATCGCTCAAATAATCTTCCAGCCGGCTTGAAGCAGCAATGCGCCCGGATAATTCATCCACGTACAGGTACACGGTATAAGAATATCCTTTTTGCATTGGTTTTTGCTGCTGGTTAAAGGGTACCAACAAATCCTTGGGTAAACCCCAGTCCATGAAGGCACCAATGCGGTTAACCTCTATTACCTTCAAATAGGCGCATTCACCGACGACCGCTTTTGGCTTTAGCGTGGTTGCAACTATCCGGTCCTCCGAGTCGAGATAGATAAATACTTCGATCGAGTCGCCGATAGCAGTATTCTTGTGCACGTACTGGCGTGGTAACAAAATGTCCCCATATTTTCCGCCATCGAGAAAAATTCCGAATTTAACTTTTTTGATCGCGCTGAGCGAGTTGTGTCGTCCGAGTTTAACCATGGGCTGGGGATGTGTCATCGCTGAATAATAATTATGCCTTTACCGGTCCCGCAATTTTGAGTAATTCGGACGGGTAATTGGTAAATATACCGTCAATCCCGGAATTTTTCAGGCTCAGCGCCTGGTCGACATCATTCACGGTAAAGACCATAACCCGAACACCCTGGCGTTTAATCTGGTCGGTAAAGGCTAAATCCACGAATTCGTGTTTCAGGTGCAGCGAATAGGGTTTGATCTCATCGATCAACTGCCCGGCATTGATCGGGACACCGGATATTATCGGTGCCAGCTCCCAGGGACAGGACTGATGCCTTAAATCGAGTATCTGTCGGTGATCAAAGGATGAAATCAAAATCCAGGGAAATGCGGACCCGGGTTCAATGACGGGATATTGAGCGAGTAAATCGAGCAGCAGGCCAGTCGTATCGAACGACTTGATTTCTATATTGACTGGCATTTTACCCCACATCAAATCGAGCACCTGGCGTAGTCTGGGTATCGGCTCACCATTTAACAGGCGCAGACTAGCTGGGTCCTCCAATGTATCGAATCTGCCGCTGGAACCGGTTAATCGTTCCAGGTCAAGATCGTGAATTACCCAGAGCTCACCTGAATGCGCACGAATATCTAGTTCAATAGCGTCTATTTCGAGCGTCAGGGCGTATTCGAAGCCGCTGAGGCTGTTTTCAAATTTTTCACCCGCGGCTCCGCGGTGTCCAATTATAAAAAAATCATGCATGGGATTTTATTTTCTTATTTTGAATTTAAATCCTGAAACTTCGGGATAGGATATTCTAACACCAGATAGTGACTATAGTAGCGCAGACTAAACTGAAACCCAGGTGAAAATATCGCCGCAATTTTCTGTAGCTACCGGGGATTATTTAGATAATATAACTGGTCTATTCATCTTCTCTGTAGAGTTTCTATGCATTACCTGTTGTTCGTGGGCTTATTCCTGCTGCTGGTTTATGGACCACAATGGTGGGTGCAGTGGGTGCTGAATCGATATAACCGCAAAACAGAACAAAACTTTCCCGGTACCGGTGGCGAATTCGCCCGCCATTTACTTGATCGTTATCAACTCACCCAGATTAAGGTTGAAGCTACTGATCTGGGCGACCATTACGATCCAATCAGCTACTCGGTTCGGCTCACGCCTGATAAATTCGAAGGCAAGACAATGACTGCAATTACCGTAGCGGCTCACGAGTGTGGTCACGCCCTCCAGCATGCGGCGGCCGAGCCCATGTTTTTATGGCGCACGAGGCTCGCCTATAGCGCCGCCTGGGCTCAAAGGCTCGGTTCCTTTTTATTATTTGCCGCACCGGTACTGGTGATTCTTTTTCGCCTGCCGTCAATCGCGGTAATCAATATTTTAGGCGCTTTCTTGATGATCGGTTTTGCGGTTGTGATCCAGTTACTGACCTTACCAGTAGAGATCGACGCCAGTTTCAACAAGGCCATGCCGATTCTGCAATCAGGCTATTTGACCCAAAAACAGATTCCCGCTGCCCGGGCTATTCTACGCGCAGCAGCCTGGACTTATGTCGCGGGATCGCTCGCCGGATTGCTTAACTTCTGGCGTTGGCTTGCTGTACTGAGGCGTTAACTCATTATGTCAACAGTAAACCATTTTTTTGCCGATCTCGGGGAGGCCGGGTGGAACCAGCTGCTTCCTGCCCGGCAACCGCAGCCAACACTAGAAAACGATATTGACGCTGATTACCTGATTATAGGAGCCGGGTTTGCCGGTCTCGCTGCAGCCAGGAGATTAATGCAATTGGAGAAGGACGCCAAAATTGTTTTGCTCGAGGCCCGCCAGGTCGGTGAAGGGCCGTCGGGTCGAAATTCCGGGTTTATGATTGATCTGCCACATGAAGTGTCTTCGAGTCACTACGCCGGTCAGGCAAGCCGCGATCAGATACAAATCAGGATGAATCGGACCGCAATCGAATTTGCCCGGAAAATGGTTGATTCATATCATTTGCCCGAAGAAGCCTACCTGCCAACCGGCAAGATTAACGCTGCCGCGACTAAGGCAGGGCTGGACCATAACGAGAGTTACGCCAGGCATCTAGATGCCCTTGGGGAACCCTGTCGCATGCTCGATGCCGCAGAAATGCAGTCATTAACCGGGTCGGATTATTACCAGGGCGGCTTGTGGACGCCAGGTACGGCGATTATTCAACCCGCCATGTATATTCGGGGTATAGCCGATGGCCTGGTTGATGCAGGTTGCCATCTATTCGAACAGTCTCCTGTGATCGACCTGAAAGTGCAGGGTCAATATTGGCGAATTACCACGGAGTCCGGTTCGGTGAAAGCTGCAAAAACCATTCTGGCCGTGAACGGACTTATCCAGAACTTTGGTTATTATCGCCGTCGTTTAATGCATTTTAATTTGTATGCGTCGATGACCCGAGAACTGAGTGAGCTGGAAGTCAACCAGCTTGGAGGGGAATCGAGATGGGCTTTCACACCTGCTGATCCATTAGGATCGACAGTACGCCGTATTGACGGTACCGGTGGTCATCGATTACTGATTCGAAATCGTTGCACTTATGAACCGGGCTTGCGACTACCCAATGACCGCCTCGAGCGTATTTCTGCCGATCATGATCGTGCTTTTTACTCGCGTTTTCCGATGCTGAAGCATGTCTCGATGGAATACCGCTGGTCAGGTAGATTATGCCTGAGCCGAAACAGCGTCTGGGCGATTGGCGAGGTTGAAAAAAACCTGTTTAGCGCCTGTTGCCAGAACGGCCTGGGGAGCACAAAAGGGACTATTGCCGGAATAGTCGCCGCTGAAATGGCCTGCGAAAAGCCTGCGGAATCCCTGGTACCCGAATTTATCCACGAGGCGCTACCACAGAAATTATTCCCTGAGCCGTTGATGTCGCTAGGGGTGAGTAATTACCTGAAATACAGGGAGTGGCGAGCTGGCAGGGAACTGTAGTTTTAATATTAACCTGGCAAGCTGATAGCCTGCGGTGTAACTAAAATATTCTCCTTATGGTAGGTTAAGTCGCTAGACCGAACGCACAAAAAAGATATGAAATAAATGAATCCATCTAGTAAATATCTGGAGATCCTACAGCAATCCGGATTTGTAGCCGACCAGGCACAACAAAACACGCTCGCACTATTTGATCGGTTGCAAAATGAGTTGGAACATCAACCAGACACGCGATGGTGGCAAAAAATTTCTCCAATTAGAAATGGCCCCCGACCACCACGTGGTATTTATCTGTGGGGTGGGGTGGGGCGCGGTAAGA
>JACZQS010000256.1 GCA_022545625.1 Pseudomonadota bacterium | reverse complement strand
GGCGAGCCTGGGTGGTGGAAAGCACGCAGGCATTAGTAGGGGCACGTGGCTCGAATTTCAGCTCGCTGAAGCGCTGAAGCTGTAATCAATTTTCTGCTCCGGGCAGGGAAAGCGGTTATACCTCGTCAAATTGGTATATAGGCTGCCATAGAAAATTGAAACCATCAGGAGAAACCCGTGTTTGAAAAGCCCTCGCTGGTCACGCGTATCGCGATTGGAAAACTGCTCGGCTTTGCACTGGGTCTGATCGGGTTGATCGTAATTCCATTTTTATGGCCCGATAGTGGCTGGATGGAGCGCATCGCATTCCTGCTCTGGTACACCACGCTTGGCGCATTTGTCGGCCTGGTCGGGGTCTTGGACTGGCACCCGGTATTGCGCCTGTCGATGCCCTGGTGGTTTAGCTCGACGCTGGTCGGGGCCTGGATGAACTTCGTATTGACACTATTCATCCACGACAGGCTGGCGGAGATGATGGTTGACTTGTTTGGCGAGGGCAGCCTGTTTCTGTCACCATTCTGGTTTGTCGCAGAGGGCGCGGTTGTCGGCCTTATCATAGGCTACTTTGCCACGCGCTTTGGCGGAGAAGGCCCGGCGACTGTGCGACAGGAGAAACGTGATGATTAAAATATCATTACTACACCACTATGAAGCGGCTGTTGAGTGGGTAGAATGACCTTAATAATGAGGGCGGTTTACAGAATTTTCTGGCTATGTTAAATTCGCGCGTCTTTTGTAGAAATTGATCAGTTTATCTGACAACTAATATAAATACTTCTAATTAAGGACTGATTCCATGAGCAATCCACACAACAAATCTAATCCACTCACTAATCGCCTGCCGCAATCTCTGTCGGCAACGGCAATTTTGTGTTTGACCCTTGGATTGAGTCAGAGCGCATTCCCCGAGGGGGGTGGCCTCGTCTCGGAAGATGAGTCATCCTTTAGTGCTGTCACCAAAGTAGAGTCATATTCACCTTATGCGGAGCGCAATTTTCCAAATCTGCCGCTCTGGGGTGATACCCATTTACATACGTCGCTGTCATTTGATGCCGGTGCCTTTGGTGCGACGCTGCTGCCGCCCGATGCTTATCGTTTCGCCAAAGGCGAGGAAGTGATTTCGTCGCACGGCATGCCGGTGAGACTGTCGCGCCCGCTTGATTTTCTGGTAGTCGCCGAACATTCGGACAATATGGGTTTCTTTCCTAATTTAAGGTCTGGTGCAGCCTACGTGATGGCCAGTGAAACAGGAAGCCGATGGAACAAACTTTTGAATGAAGGTGGTCAGGCAGGTGTAACAGTCGCCTCAGAAATGATTCAGGCATTTGCCCAGGGTAAATTTCCAGACGAACTTAAATCGTTGCCCGGCACCACCGTTTATCGCAATACCTGGGATGACATTATCGATGCGGCAGAAGAGGCGAACGACCCGGGCCGATTTACCGCCTTTATCGGTTATGAATGGACCTCGCTGACCAAGGGCAACAACTTGCACCGCGTGGTGATGTACCGTGACAATGCCGATCGGGCCAAATTGCTTGAGCCTTTTGGCACCTTGCCGCCACTGGGGAGCATAAACCCGATCGACCTGTGGAAATGGATGGATCGAT
The DNA here is from genome assembly GCA_022545625.1 of Pseudomonadota bacterium. Classification (GTDB taxonomy): domain Bacteria; phylum Pseudomonadota; class Gammaproteobacteria. Next base: position 2,413 of record JACZQS010000256.1, on the reverse strand, counting down.
ACGAGGAAAAAACCGCCGGCCAGGTTTTGGCGATTGCGCACAACGGCAACCTGAGCAACGGCATCATGTTTCCGGAAGCGGAAGCTTATACTGGCAAAAAAATTGGAAAGTGGTATGCCAAAACCCGTGCCTTCCGGGAGCGTATTTACGAGGTCACCCAGATTAAGGGCGATGGAGAAACCCATCCTTTCCTGTCTAAAAATGACGAGTTTGCCAATTATGAAACCTGGGACCAGGGCAATCTAGACCTGAGTGAGTTGAAGAAAAACGAGATGCTGCAATACGAATATGCGCGTTCTGCGCTGAAACTGGGATTACGCATGGAGAAAAACCTGGGTACCAATCCGTACAAGTTCGGCATGATTGGTTCCACCGACAGTCACACCGGTCTGGCCACCGCAGAGGAGGATAACTTCTTTGGTAAGCATTCAGGCGGCGAGCCCAACAAGGAGCGTTACGCACACCCGATGGCGAAGATGGGAGATTATGAATACAAGGGCTACGCACCGATAGCCTCGGGCTGGGCCGCGGTATGGGCTGAAGAAAATACCCGGGCATCTATTTTTGATGCGATGCAACGCAAGGAAACCTATGCGACGACAGGCAGCCGTATGATCGTGCGCTTCTTCGGTGGCTGGGATTTTAATGCCGACGATGCCGGTAACCGCTTGCCGGCGAAGGTGGGTTATACCAAGGGTGTAGCCATGGGTAGTGACCTGCCTGCTCAACCCGATGGCAAGCATGCACCGACCTTTCTGGTGGCGGCACTGAAGGACCCTATCGGCGCTAACCTCGATCGGATTCAGATCATCAAGGGCTGGATGGACAGCCAGGGTGAGTTACATGAAAAAGTTTATGACGTCGCCTGGTCTGATAACCGAAATATGGGTTTAAACGGTAAGCTGCCTTCGGTCGGAAATACCGTCGATGTAGCCAACGCCCGCTGGACCAATACGATCGGCGCAACCGAACTGATAACTTACTGGCAGGATCCCGAATTCGATGCCAGTCAAAGTGCCTTTTATTACGCGCGCGTGATTGAAATTCCAACACCACGCTGGACCGCGTACGACGCCAGGTACTTTAATGTAACAATGCCGGAGGAAGTGCCAATGACAACCACAGAGCGGGCTTATACCTCGCCAATCTGGTTCACACCGAAGAGTTAGTCAACGATAATAACCAGGCAAACGGGGCGCATGGTCGCTCCGTTTTTTTATCCGATGAATACTTCCAGGCTGCAAGCATTGTTACGCGAACCTCTGATGCATTTTCTGCTGATAGGTGCGGCATTGTTTTTAGTGTTTGACCAGGTCGGTGACCCGGTGGAGGTTGACAACCGTATTGTTATCAGCCAGGCCGACCTCGATATTCTCGCAAACGACTGGCTTCGTCGTACCGGGCGACCGCCTTCTCCACAACAGGTCGAGCAACAGCTCAGGCAATACATTCGCGAGCAGGTGCTTTCCCGTGAAGCGGTAAACCTGGGCCTGGATCGAGATGATGTCATCATCCGTCGCCGCCTTGCGCAAAAAATGCAATTTCTGTTCGATGACCTGGGCCAGGTGCCAGATCCCACGGACGCTGACCTGAATGTCTTCATGTCAAAACATGTCGAAAGATTTACCCTGCCTGCGACACTGTCTTTCAGACATATATTTCTCGACCCCGATTCCCGCGGCGAGGCTATACAGGACCAGGCGCAGCAGTTGATAAGCCGTCTTCAGGAGTCCAACGCTGTAGTCGATACCAGCGAATTGGGTGATCCAATCTTGTTACCTCTCCAGTTTGACAATCAAACCAGGCTTCAGATAAGCAATTTGCTTGGCGATGAGTTCGCTGAACAGGTTTACAGACTGCCGGTTTGTCGCTGGAGTGGGCCTGTTGCGTCCGGATACGGCCTGCACCTGGTCTATGTCCATTCGCGCACTGCGGCCAGGGTACAGCCGCTAACCGAAGTTCGGCAAAGCGTCATCAGGCAATGGCGAGCAGCAAAGCAGCAAGAACTAAACGATCTGTTCTACCAGGGCATCCAGCAGCGGTACGAAATAATACTCGACGACGATATTGCTACAGATTTAGTAGTGAGAACCGGCCAATGAAACGATTTTTCGCGCTCGTTTGCTTATCATTACTCGCAATGAATGCGGATGCTGACGAGATTCGCCCGGGTTACCTGGAATTGATTGAACAAACGCCCGGCAGCTACTCGGTTATTTTTAAAATACCGCAGAAACGCTGGCAAAAACCGCTGCTGGTTACTCATTTTCCGGATAGTTGCACAAACCAGACTGCTATTACTTCGCAATATATCAATGGGAACCTGTTGCAGCGCTGGTATATGCATTGTGCGCGCAACATCGACGGCAAGCGCATTAGCATCGACGGCATGGATGACTCCAATACGGACGTA
>JACZQS010000255.1 GCA_022545625.1 Pseudomonadota bacterium | reverse complement strand
CAAGTAATAGCAGGGCTATTGCTAAGTTTCACAACATGGGAATTGGTCATTTTGGGCACAACGCGTTCATTCATGAATTGATCAGAGGTTCCTTAGAGCATTTACATATTGACGTAAGGACGCTAGACCAGTACATTGTCGCGCCTTATTGATTTAGTCTGGCTACGAAAGCCGGGGTCCCTAACATGAAACGTACATTCCAACCGAGCAACTTGAAACGGGCCAGGACGCATGGATTCCGCGCTCGTATGCAGACTCGTGGCGGCCGCGGAGTTATCAAAGCGCGTAGAGCCAAAGGCAGGGCGCGTCTGACGCCTTGATCTGATTTTTGCAAGTAATGGGGACCCGGGACAAAGAGTCGTTTCCCAGGCGTTTGAGACTGGTGCGAGCCGCAGAGTTCCGGCAGATATTCAATAACAACCAGCGGGTTGATGATGCCAGTATCACGATATTGGTGGGTAACAGCGTGGGAGCAGGCCCAAGACTCGGATTCGCAATAGCAAGAAAACAGATACAGAAAGCGGTACTGCGAAACCGCTTAAAAAGAATTTTCCGTGAAAGTTTTCGGAAAAATCAGCATCGTTTACCAGCAAGGGATATGGTAATCATGGTGCGGCGATCAATTATGTCAATCGATAGCGCACAATTGATTTCAAACCTGGAAGAACACTGGAATAGCGTTATCAAACAATGCGAAAACTCCTGATTATACCCATTCGAGTCTATCAGTATTTATTCAGCCCATTGTTTGGCGTGGGCAGTAGTTGTCGTTATACGCCGAGTTGTTCGCAGTACGCGATCGAAGCGATTGATCGACACGGTGTAATCAAGGGATCCTATTTTGCGCTTAAGCGTCTTTCATGCTGCCACCCGTGGCATGCCGGGGGATATGACCCGGTACCCGAAGCATTAACCAATAAAAACCACTAGATAGATGGATAATACACGACTATTTCTATTTGCCGCGCTTGCTTTCGTGGCAATGCTGCTCTGGCAACAATGGCAGCTCGATTACGGCCCCCAACCCGAAATCAGCAACGAGATCAAAGATACATCGACAGCCGAACAAGTCGCCGATAACGATATGCCAAACATTGTCGATTTGCCGGATCAGGCCGTTGGCCTGCCGGTTGACACTAGCAGTCAGCTGGAATCCACGGTAGCAACGGTTCCCGGAAGGCTGATTAAGGTCGAAACCGATGTGGTGATCGCACTTATCGATAGCAAGGGGGGCGTGATTCGATCGCTGAAGCTGAAAAAATACCCGATTTCTCTCGATCAACCGGAACAGGGGCTGGAATTAATCCACAGCGATCCAGAGTCGATTCATATAATACAAAGCGGCCTCAGAAATCGCAGCAATACCGCGCCCACCCATCACAGTGTTTATCAGGCTGCCAAGTCGAAATATGTTCTTCAAGATGGCGAAGATCGCCTCATAGTCCCGTTCCTGTGGGAGCAGGACGGTATCAGGGTGATAAAAACCTATGAATTCCGCAGGGGCGATTACCTGATCGATGTCAAACATCGAGTCGAAAATAACACCAGCCAGGACTGGCAAGGCAGCCAGTACCGCCAAATTCAACGCACGCGGCCATTGAGCAAGTCAAGAATACTGATTACCTATACCGGTGCGGTGTATTACAACGAGGAAGTTAAATACGAAAAAGTGGATTTTGACGACATGGAAGATAGCCAGCTAAAGCTAAATTTCCAGGGTGGCTGGATAGCAATGCTGCAACATTATTTTCTATCTGCCTGGATTCCACCGCAGGATGGCACTAACCTGGCCTATTCAATAGCCAATACCAGCCGCCAACCAGCTACCTACACGATAGGGCTGAGATCTGCAAATAAGCTGGTTTCGCCCGGAAACAGCACCGAATTCACCAGTCAGCTGTTTGTCGGTCCCAAACTGGTGAAGCGCCTGGAAGAAATTGCGCCAGGTCTTGAGTTAACTGTCGACTATGGCGTGTTAACTTTTCTGTCAAAGCCCCTGTACTGGTTACTATCGTTATATCACGGCTATGTCGGTAACTGGGGGCTGGCAATTATATTGCTTACCTTGACGATCAAGGCAGTTTTTTACAAGTTGTCGGAAACCAGCTATCGCTCAATGGCGAAGATGCGCAAGGTCGGTCCCCGGCTTAAAACACTAAAAGAGCGCTATGGCAGTGATAAGAAGAGAATGAACCAGGCGATGATGGAGCTGTATAAAACAGAGAAAATCAACCCGATGGGTGGTTGTCTGCCGATACTGGTACAAATTCCGGTATTCATCGCGCTGTACTGGGCCTTACTCGAGACTGTCGATCTACGCCAGGCGCCCTTCATATTCTGGATCAAGGATTTGTCGGTACAAGACCCCTTTTACGTATTACCGGTAATCATGGGAATCAGCATGCTGATACAGCAAAAACTGAATCCCACGCCTCCCGATCCAATACAGGCTAAGGTAATGATGGCCCTGCCCTTTGTTTTTACCTTTTTCTTCGCCTTCTTCCCTTCCGGCCTCGTGCTTTACTGGGTAATCAACAATATCCTGTCGATTGCACAGCAGTGGGTAATCACCAAGCGCATAGATGCCGGGGGCTCCTGACGGGCCGGGCGATGCCAGACGGCGATACTATTGCGGCAATTGCGACCCCCCCGGGAATTGGCGGCATTGGCATCGTGCGAATTTCAGGCCCGCAGGCGCTGGAAATTGGTAATACCCTGATCGCTGGCAAGTTGCAAAAAAATCGCGTCCGATTCAAAAAGTTTTTAGACGCCACGGGCCAGGCACTCGATCACGGCTTATGTTTTTATTGCCAGGCGCCGCACTCTTTCAGCGGTGAAGACGTGGTCGAAATACAGGGCCACGGCGGGCCAATCCTCCTCGATATGTTACTCGAACGCGTGTGTGAACTTGGCGCCAGGCTGGCGCGAGCAGGCGAGTTTTCGGAAAGGGCATTTTTGAATGGCAAGGTTGATCTGGCGCAAGCAGAGGCGATTGCCGACCTGATTGAATCTGGCAGCCGCGCCGCGGCAAAGGCAGCGATGCGGTCGCTTGAAGGGCTGTTTTCAAAGCAAATCCACGAACTGGTCGAGGATATTATCAATTTACGCGCCTATATCGAGGCAGCGCTGGATTTTGCCGAGGAAGAAATCGATTTTCTCGCCGACGGTTCGGTTGATGATCGGCTCAAATCGAGCCTGGACAAGCTGCAGGAAACTATCAGGCAGGCAGAAAATGGACGCGTGCTGAACGAGGGCTTGACGATTACAATCGCCGGCCTGCCCAATGCGGGCAAATCAAGTCTGCTCAATTATCTGGCAGGATACGATGCCGCCATCGTTACCGATATTGCTGGCACCACACGTGATGTGTTACGCGAACACATTTCCCTGAATGGCATTCCGCTACGTATTAACGATACCGCCGGCCTTCGGGACTCGGATCATCCGATAGAAAAAGAAGGCGTCAAGAGAGCCTGGCAGGAGATCGCCGCGGCCGATCGAGTATTGCTGTTAGTCGATGCCAGCATCGGTATGACAGAGGCGGACGAAAGCATAGCCAGGCATCTTGAATCGACCGGCTATTGCCTGGTTTATAGTAAATCCGACCTGCTGGATGGGAGTAGCGATAAAAACGCCGATGCTCTCTATATTTCAACCTTGAGCGGGGAGGGAATGGAAGAACTAAAACAGCTTATCCTCGGTAATTTTTTCGATTACAACCAGGACAATAAAACCATCATGGCACGCCGCCGCCATGTCGACGCTTTAATCCGCGCGCGCGACAGTTTGCTGCAGGCACGCCAGGTATTTGGTGATACCCGGTCGGGCGAACTGGTGGCCGAGGACCTGCGTATGGCACAACAATATCTAAACGAGATTACCGGGGAATTTACTCCCGATAATTTACTCGGAAGAATTTTTTCCAGCTTCTGTGTCGGCAAGTAAATTATATTCTAAAACTGGATGATCCCGGCGCAGCAGGAGCATGTTACGAAATTCATCAGGATCCTTGTGGAACGTCAGTTCGCCGAGGACTGGAAATTTAATATCATTTAGT
>JACZQS010000254.1 GCA_022545625.1 Pseudomonadota bacterium | reverse complement strand
CGAGACGATGCGGAATCGCCACCTTCACTACGCACCTTCTAGAATCAATCGCGCTGAATGTTACGGACACCAACTGCTGGGCCGTCGCGATGAACGACCAGCCTGAAGGCTATTCCTATCCGCCGCAGGTACGACTCCAAATTAATCAGAATCAACTTAATGAATACAGCCTTGCGGCCGACGAGCTAAATCTCAATCAGGTGGATGTGGTCTGTGTTCAACATGAATATGGCATATTCGGCGGCGAGCGGGGCAGCTTCATTATCGAATTGTTGCATGATCTCAAAATGCCGATTGTGACGACATTACACACCCTGTTGAAGGATCCGACCGACAGGGAACGTGACATCATTATGCAGCTCGATGAGCTTTCCGACCGGTTGGTGGTGATCAGCGAACGTTCAGTCGACTTTTTGCGCGACATATACAGGGTAGCGGCGGAGAAAATTGTCTTGATTCATCACGGTATTCCTGACGTTCCCCTGGTTGAATCCTCAATCTACAAAGGCAAGTTTGGCGTATCGGAAAAGAAGGTCTTGCTCACATTCGGACTGCTTTCACCGGGAAAGGGTATCGAGACGGTGATCAATGCGCTGCCGGAAATAGTGAAAACCCACCCGGATGTCATTTACATGGTGGTCGGTGCCACCCACCCGCACCTCATAGCGGAACACGGGGAGGATTATAGAATCAGTCTTCACCTGCTCTCGCAAACACTCGGTGTTGAGGATCATGTCGTTTTCTATAATCACTTTGTGGCGGACGAGGATCTGTTGGAGTTTATCGGCGCGGCTGATATTTATGTCATCCCTTATCTGAACGAGGCACAGATTATTTCCGGCACGCTCGCTTATGCGCTAGGTATGGGTAAAGCCGTCCTGTCCACGCCTTTCTGGCACGCTCAGGAATTACTCGCTGATGGCCGGGGCAGGTTGTATCCATTCCGTGATCACGCTCAGCTTGCCAGCGAGGTTATCGATCTGCTGGACCATCCGGACAAACTCAGCGCCATGCGAAATAAAGCCTATGATTACGGTCGCCAAATGATCTGGAGTCATGTCGGCAGTCGATATATCGAGACTTTCGAGCAAGCCCGGCAGCATCGTTTGCGCAAGTCTGTGCCGGGACACAATTTTTTTCCTCTTGGACTAAGCCAACAACCACTACCGGAAATCAATTTCGACCATTTGCTACGTATGACGGACGGGGTGGGTATGCTTCAGCACTCCAGGTTTACCGTACCGGATCGGGAACAAGGTTATTGTGTGGACGATAATGCGCGTGCACTGATTGTCGCCGTTACCGCACAGGACTTTAAGCCACTTGATACCTCGCTGAAGGATATTGCTTCCGTTTACCAGAGTTTTCTCGGCCATGCTTTTAATTCCGACAACGGCCTGTTCCGTAATTTTATGTCCTATGAACGTCGTTGGCTGGAAGAAACAGGTTCGGAGGATTCTCATGGCCGCGCGTTGTGGGGTTTGGGAGTCGCGGCGACTCTGGGTCGAAATGATGGACAGGTAAGCCATGCCGCCGATTTATTCCAACGCGCTTTGCCGGCGGTCGAAAATTTTACCTCGCCGCGCGCTGTTGCTTTTACCGTCATTGGCATGCATGCCTTCCTGTCTAACAACGGTGACAATGGCCAGGTCGAAACACTATGCAGAATACTTTCAGCTAAGTTGATGCAATGGTTCAGAAATTTCTCCAGCCAGGACTGGCCCTGGTGTGAAGAGACCTTGACCTATGACAATGCACGCTTGCCGCAAGCTTTGTTGTTGTCCGCGAAGTGGCTGGGTGATGACGAGATGTTACAGACTGCTATGCGTGCACTCACCTGGTTGAAGGAGATTCAACACGATGAGACCGGGTGTTTTTTTGCTGCCATCGGCAACCATGGCTGGTTTAGAAAAGGGCGGGTTAAAGCCCAATTTGATCAGCAACCTATCGAGGCCGCTGCGATGGTGGATACCTGTATCGAAGCATTCAATATCACGCGGGATGAGGAATGGATCACTTATGCCTACCTCTGTCTTAACTGGTACCAGGGTGAAAACGAACTGCATATTCCGCTTTATGATCATGCGACCGGGGGATGTCGGGACGGGCTGCAGGCGCAGAGCGTAAATGAAAATCAGGGAGCTGAATCTACTCTATGCTGGCTCATGGCTTTACTCGCCATTTACAAGCATCGGGGTCAGGGTGAGATCAAAAGGGGTGATGAAAAAGAGCCTGCCCAGGTAACTGACAAAAAAAGAGTAGCTGCCAAAGAATCTGGCATCGCGTAGTTTTGTTGGCATGGCTATTTTCCATTGGCCTTTTTGTTATAGCGCAACCTTGCCATCAAACCTGACAGGCTCAGGGCCGCAATACCGCAGCGCTCGTCGGCCGATGCATACGGGATGAACAGTTCGTCCTGAAAGATCATTGCGCCACAACTGTAAACCACGTTTGGTACATATCCATCACGGTCATGCTCATTCGGTACCAGAATCGGCTCGTTGATGCGGCTGATGACACGAGCCGGATCATCCAGATCCAGCAGCTCAATGCCCAGACTATAGGTTCGCATCGGCCCAACACCATGGGTAATAACTAGCCAGCCTTCGGCTGTCTCAATGGGTGAGCCGCCATTACCAATCTGATAAAATTCGTACGGGAACATAGGTTTCTGCATAATCTGGACCTGTTTCCAGAAATGTACATTATCCGAGAACATGATGGCGTTGTTCTCCCCATCCTGACGCGACAGCATGACGTACTTTCCTCCAACCTTTCTGGGGAACAGGGCCATACCTTTGCCACGAGCCTGTTTTCCGTTCAAAGTACTGATCTTGAACGAGAGGAAATCTGTGGTCTCCATAAGCTGCGGCAAGATTGTTTCACCGCTGAAGGCTGTGTAGGTGGCGTAGTAGATAATCGTGCCGTCGTCTTCTTCGAAACGCACGAAACGGGCATCCTCGATCCCTCCGCTTTCTGGCTCCGATCTGGGAAAGAGAACCCGCTCGGAAATCTGGTGATCCGGCTGAAATAAAATCTCATAATTGGATCGCGCCAGCCACATTGCTTTATCGATGGCTTCTAATTTAGCACTTGCTCGGATTTTAATACCGTTATGGTGCTCATCAATTTTTTCCCGCAACGCAGTGAAAGTGAAATTGTCCGCTAAATCGCTGAGCAGCCATTTTACTACCTTGTTACTGGCTCCCATGTCCCGAAGTTTTAAATCAAACAGCTCTCGATTGTAGCTTGAATCGGTATGGATCCTCGGGGTGCGCACATAATTGCTCTGGGGATCAAAATACAGGTCATTATTCTTATCAATAATTCCGCTACGAAACTCGATGGACGAGATGTGGCCTTCACCAATGGCTCGGAAGCTCATGATGAATCGGCAGGATCCCTCGGGATCCGTTTCCTGACTCGTAACCTGAACCATGGAAGGGTTGAACAGTGCAGCCGCCTCCACGGAGTATTCGGCGGTGAAATAAGATCCGATCAGAAGCTGCTGTTGTTGGGTTAGTTTGCTGCTATCAGGCACATGGCAAACCACTCTGCTAAAATTTCGTTCCAACGTCTCTCTTAAATAGCGGTGACGATGAGAAAAGTCGTGCAGAACGGTTTCCAATAACTTATTAGTCTGATCCGCATCGAGGTTTAGCACCCGGTTAATGATGTTGCGGATACGCTCTTCAGTAGGCGGGATATAGGGGCGTGTAATAACACGGCTGATATTCGCATTTAACACGATGGGCTTGCGCCGCGCCTGTGGTATGGGGGGGATAGAACCGGTTTCTGCCATGGGTATGTCCAAATGTGCTGCAGGCTATATATATCACATTACAACAATAGCTGAATTTCTCATAAGATATCCCATTTTTTTCTCTCACCCATTCACCTTCGCGCCTGCGGGTTTCGGGTCCGGCATCAGGGCTGTGTTTTTCTTTTATAGTTCGTTCAGTGAATCGTGATACTGTGGCTGGGAGGTTAATTCCAAATCTATAATCACGATGCTCAGCGATGGCAGGCAGGTGGATAATACATGAAAATTGCGATGTTAA
>JACZQS010000253.1 GCA_022545625.1 Pseudomonadota bacterium | reverse complement strand
TGATTGGTGTTGACATGGCGAGGATGCAATACCAGTTGATCCAGGGCGGAATCATGCGCTTGACGCATTGCGGCAGGATGATCATCCACAGGGTCTGGCGTCGCGTGAACGCGAGGCTCTCGGCCGATTCCCACTGGCCCGTGGGCAGCGAGATGACCGCGCCGCGCACGACTTCGGAAATATTAGCCATAATCGGCAGCGAGAACCCGATGACCGCCTTGACCCAGTCGGGAATCGGGATCACGGTAAAACCGAGATCGATCTCGAACGGGAACAACAGCATGATCGTGAACAGCAACACCAGCCATGGCGAATTGCGGAAAAACTGGGTGACGAACCACGATCCCCGGCGCACCGGCAGTAGCAACGATATCTGCATCAGGCCTAAAGCGGCACCGGCGACGGTACCGAGTATCATCGCGAAAAAGCTGATGATCAGGTTGAGCGCGAAGCCGGTTAGCTGGCCCTCGGGCCCCCATAGGATAAACGGTGCCCATTTAATCAAAGCCTCCATCGGGGTGATCAATCCGGCCGGCGTGGCAGCCTGTGCTGTGGCGGCGACGAGAATGAAAATAACTGCCATCCAGAGCAGGTGGCGTGGCTGCATGTTGAGCCGATAGGTGCCTTCGTGGCGTTCGATCAAAGCCGCTTTCCGGGCCTGCCTGGCTATGGGTAAAAGTACCGGCAGATCCGTTGGCTTCGCGGCATCGACGCTGGATATAGACTTGTTGAGCATGATTTTAGCCGTGTTCATCAGCCGTACCCCGGAATTTTCATATTCTTTTCCCACTTGTGCATGCCGTAGACCAGCACCGCGACCAGGCCGACGTAAAAGAAAAACAACACGATCATCATCTCCGGTACATTGACATTGTCGGACCAGATCTGGTTGGCCGTGTACATCATCTCCGGCACCGCGATACCGTAGGCAAGCGTGGTCGTTTTTAACAAATTGACCAGGTTGTTATTCAAAGCCGGCAGGCAGACCCGGAACGCCAGCGGGAAAATAACGTGAATGTACGCCATCAGGCGTGTGTAACCGAGCGCCTCGGCGGCCTCGCGGGTCGATTCCGGTACCGCCTCGATACCCGAACGGAAGATCTCGGTATTGAAGGCACCGGCAAAAAAGCCGAGCGATATCACCGCCCAGCCGAAGCTGTCGATATATCCCACCTGGTAGCCTCCGGCGTCGTAAGTCGGGACCAGGTTACCGAGTACAAAATAGAAAAACAGGATCTGCACGAATGGCGGTGTATTGCGGAAAAACTGGATATACCCGGCTATCACGTAGCGGACGATTTTGGATTTTGCCCCCTGCGCCCAGGCACCGATAAAACCAACCACGAGACTGAAAATCAGGCATGCGGCGATCAGCTTGAATGATGTCCAGATGCCTTCCAGCATCCGGTCGTATTCATATTGCTCGTAAAGAAATACGAAATTCCAGCCGGTGTTATCGTACAGCTCGCGAAAAAAGTCTGCGAATAGTTCCACGGGATCTCCCCAAATCCGAGGTTACCGAAAGGTGTATCGTCAAACCTGGAGGGGCAGGCGCGAACCGCGTCCGTCCCTCCAACTGATTACTAGTTCGGGGTGTAAGGCGCGAACCGCTTGTTCATATCGACGACGAACTGGGACTGCTGGATACCCCACTTTTTCTCCAGTTCGACCAGTCGGCCCGAACTGTGCCAGTTGTAGGTCATGCCGGACATGAAGTTGCCCCAGATACCATCCAGTTCATCGAGCGGAACGGCGAGCGCCCAGGGGGTGTCGTCCTCGGTCATCATTGGCATTTCATAATCGTCGAACTGGCCCGATGCCAGCTCGGCCATGATCGAGCTGTCGTCATAGACCCAGGCAATACATTTGCCATCACGCAGCGCCTGTTTGGCTTCAGCATTGCCGATGAACGCTATGATCTTGGCGCCGTATTTTTTACCGACCACCTTGTTGTAGAATGCGCCCTGCTTACCGCAGACGGGCTTGCCCTTGAGATCTGTCCATTTTTTGACCATTCCCTTCTTGGCCAGAACGTTGGTGCCCGAGGTGTAGTAGTTCGGTTGCGGGACACCGACCACCTTGCGGCGGTTGGCCTTGTCGGACATGGTGGCGATCATCAGGTCAATCTTGCCCTGCTGCAGGAACTGCATGCGGTTGGATGACTGCACCGGTATCAGTTCGAGCGAGACACCGAGTGCATCGGCCACGTCCTGGGCCATGTCAATTTCCATGCCGACCAGTTTGCCGTTGGAATCACGGAAAGCCCAGGGCTTATAATCGGCCTTAACGCCGACCACGAGCTTGCCGCGATCCAGAACCTTCTTGAAACGGTCGTTGGCGGCATAGACCTGCGTCGCGGCCAGTGTAAAGCTGGCTATAACGAAAGCGCATAGCGCCGTATGTGCTAGTTTTCTAATCATTTGAATGCTCCTCTGTTTATCGAGTGGTTGAAGTTTAATTTCAGAACGCTGCCGAGCCGAAATTAATTTACCAGTCTTTATTATTCATCACTAAAATTACGGAAATTTGGCCTCCCTGTCAAGAAATCCCTGCCCTTTTCTGTGCCGGGCTTGCGGCACTATAGCACAAATGGTTTATAATTCAAATAAACTGAATCATATGTTTCATACTGTAAATTAACCCCTTGAACCAGGCTTACGATATCTCAATTCGATCCGGGTTCGTCCCAGTAAATATCTGCGTCACGACGAAAGCGCTCCATATCGGCAATCTTGGCAACCGTGCGCTGGTCGCCACCGGATACTATAAAGGCTGTCAATGCCTCGAGGACTGCCACTACCGCTGTATAGGAAGGGAAGAACTGCGGGCTTTGGGTTGGTATCAACAACAGGCAAGCTGCATCCTGGGCCAGCGGGGAACTGCGGCTGTCCGAGATGGCGATCACCCGGGCGCCACGTTCCCGGGCGAAAGCGGTAGCCTGCACAGTCACCGAGGTGTAGGGCCGCATGGTCACCGCAACAACGGTATCTGACGGTCCGAGGTCGACCAGGTCGTCAATTAGCGAGCCAGCATGGATCGATGCGAGGCGCAGATTGGGCAGCGCCATTCTTCCGACATAGTGAAAGTAGTGAGCGAAGCCATAGGCGCCACCGGCGCCAATAACGAAGGCCTGGCGCGCGCTACGGATTAGTTTGGCGGCGGTGACGAAGCTACCCGGTTCGTTCGACTGAAATACACTTTCGACATTGGCGATGCCGGATCGCGCCATACTACTCAACAGCGCGCCGCTATCTGAATGTTCGGTCATTTCCTGTAACCACTTGGCACGATCGCCAAAGCCCCCGATACGTTGGCGCATGGCTTCCTGGAACGGTATACGGAAATCCTCGTAGTTGGCGAAGTCGATGGTCCTGGCTAGCCGGAGCATGGTGCTTGGCGCGACGCCGGCCGCTGCCGCTACTCGACGCATCGAGTTGATTGCAACTTCGGTAGGCGAGTCGAGAACAAACCTGGCAGCCTGGCGCAACTGCGGACTAAGGTCCGGATAGTCTGTTGCGAGTCGATCTATTAATGCGGTTAATGACATGGCTCGTCAGGGATTATGACCTGGTGAAAATCTTCTGATCTATACATAGTGATTCCTGTTGAGCTACTACTATCAGGTTGGTAGAATTTTAGCACAAACGTTCGATACAAATATATCGTAGACACATTTGTTTCAAAATGCTATAAAAAAGTCGCTACGGTGAAACCGTATATATTTCCTATCTAAGTAAGGAGACCCAGATCAAAAAATCAATGACAACCCCTGTTAATGACCGGATTGAAACCGATGCACTCGGCGATCGGACAATACCGTCCACGGCACTATACGGCGCTAACACTGTTCGCGGTGTAGAGAATTTTCCATTTAAAGGTACCAGTTTCGGTGAGGTGGCGACATTTGTTCGGGCCTTTGCCGCGATCAAAAAAGCATCGGTTCTAACTAACATTGATCTCGGTACCATCGATCGCGAACGTGGCGAAGCAATCGCCGCCGCTGCAGACGAAATGTACACGGGATCGTTATCCGAACAGTTAATTTTCAGCTTGATGGAGGGATCG
>JACZQS010000015.1 GCA_022545625.1 Pseudomonadota bacterium | reverse complement strand
TCCAGGTGGAGGTCGGCTTAGGGCACTAAGCGGAAGTCGCCAGGATGAATCTGAAGGTCAGCTTTCTCGTTAGCTGCCGTTCAAAATTCTTATAATTATTTCTGCTTCCGGCACATTTGAACCATTCCATCTCTGAATGATACGACCGAGCAGGGCTGTATTCTCGCGTTTACTGCTAACAGGGGTCACCTTCGAAAGTATCACTGCTATTGCCTGCAGCATTAATGGTACGGGGTTTTCGTGGCGGCTTGTTATAGTTGATAAAGGAAATTGAACTGCAGAGAATCTACCTCGTCACGACTAACATACTCAACACGAAGTTCGACTTTCTCACTCGTGGCATAACTCACACCTGCGCCTATCATCAGGCCACTATCATCACCAAAATCCAAGCCTAAGCGCGCCAACCAGCCAAGTTGACCGCTTATCAACCCATCAACAACATAATTTGCCCAGATTCCGGTATTATCCGACGGAAAGCCATAATCCATAAAACCGAACTCTACCGAGCTTTTGACTCCCTCCATCACATTAACCTGATTTAAGTCGTAAGCAGCAAAAAACTGGAAGCCGGTCTCATCAGAAGATTTGCTAACGGAGTTATCAGAAATGCCAACACCGATAGAAAACAAACTTTTATCCAGCAATGGTTCGTGTTCATCAGCAAATACCGGTGTAACATAGGTGCTAGATAGTAAGGTAAAAGATAAAGCAGCCAGATATATGTGTGTATTACGCATTATTCTAAAATTCCTGTTAGTAAATTTCCCGCAGTTTCGAGGCATCTTAAAAATTGCCGACTTGCGATCTTCAGGCGGCCTTGCACAGAGTTTGATTGAATCACCACGAAGAATAAAGTAAATATGCCACATTACTTAATGGTCAGCTAAAAATTTATCCGCCACCCTTTACAATTTTATCCTGTTTATCATTGAAATATTGAATAGACGAACGTCTCTTGTGGGCACTCTTGAGACCTCCACAACTATTTTTTGAACGTCAGGTTTTGCAATTAATTATTTCAATTTAAAGCAGCTGTGATGCCCTAAAGCAATAAGCTGGTACCAGGAACCCCCTGAATGCTAACCACACTGTCGGCTATACAGGCATTTAATCCCCCTGCCGATACGGTATATTTCTTCTTAACCAGACAGGCTGCTAGAATAATCGCTCTAAATTATTGGGAGTTTCCCTTGCTCGGCGACATTGACATCATCGCATTCGATCTTGACGATACCTTATGGCCCTGCATGCCAACCATCAATTTCGCTGAGAAAGTCCTCTACCAGTGGCTAGAACAAAATTTCCCGCGCATTACTAATCGTCACGACCCCGGGGATATGATTGATAGTCGAAAGCAGTTCATGTTGCAGGATGAACGCTTCGAGATTGATCTGTCATTGTTACGCTACGAGTTTTTGAAACAGTTAGCGCATGAGGCAGGTTACGATTCGAAAGCTGTTTCAAAAGCTGGATTTGAAGTTTTTTACGAGGCTCGCCAACAGGTCAGTTTCTACGAAGACGTATTACCCTGCCTCGGTCGATTGCGGTCGCGTTATCGCCTTGGCGCGATCACTAATGGTAATGCCAATGTAAACAGGGTCGGACTGGGGTATTTAATAGAACATTCGGTTAGCGCCTCAGAACTGAAGGTCGCGAAGCCCGACAAGTTTATTTTTCATCACCTGGTTGAGCGATTTGGCGTACCCGCGAGACGCGTTTTGTACGTTGGAGATCACCCAGAAATTGACGTCATCGGATCGCAGGACGCGGGATTACAGGCGATCTGGATAAATCGTGAAAACCATGCCTGGCCTGAACATTTGCCGAAGCCAGGGTATCAGATATCAAACCTGCACGAACTCGAATTATTGCTGAATTAACATTATCAACATGGCGTTCAATACTTTTTCAGCCAGGATCGGCTGGGCTTTGGCAGTTGGGTGGATGCCATCGCTTTGCATCAATCCGGCATCGCTGGCCGCCACCCCGTCGAGAAATTTGGGTAAATAGTAGATATCCTGCCGGGTCGACACTGAATCGAATATTTTCTGAAACTGTTGATTGTAAGTGGCACCCAAATTGGGTGGCAGGCGCACGCCGATCAGCATGACTGAAATATCCTGTTGCTTGGCCATGGCGATCATCGTGTTGAGATTCTTGGTGGTGCTACTGAATTTAAGCCCCCTTAATCCATCGTTGCCACCGAGTTCGATAATCAAATGCGAGGGTTTGTGCCTGGCCAGCAATTTTTCCAGGCGTTGAGCCCCGCCAAAGGTTGTTTCTCCGCTGATGCTGGCATTGATCACGCTTGCATGCGGGTAACTTGACCTTATATTGGAGTCAAACAATACAGGCCAACTGCTTTCAATCGGTATATTATACGCGGCGCTCAAGCTGTCGCCGAGAATCAATATTTTAGGGACTGAATTGTCTGCGCAAACCTGGGTCTGAACCAGCAATAAAAAGACGAAGCCAATGACTGATAATAATTTTTGTATCTCGGTGCAGGATGTTACCAAAACCGTCGATACCCCCGATGGTGAGCTGGACATCCTGCAGAATATATCATTGAAGGTGAGGTATCAGGAAGCACTGGTTATCAAGGGCGCGTCCGGTTCGGGTAAAACTACGCTGCTAGGCCTGATGGCGGGCCTGGATAATATCTCTTCCGGCGAAATAATTTTACTCGGCCAGTCGATTGCAGATAAAACTGAAGAGCAACGCTCGGGCATTCGAGCCGGTAAAGTGGGATTCGTGTTCCAGTCGTTTCAACTGGTCCAGGGTGCAACCGCATTACAGAACGTGATGCTACCGCTTGAACTCGGCGGTGACAAAAATGCCGCCGAAATTGCCTTGACCAGTTTGCAGCAGGTCGGACTGGAAACCAAAAAAGATATCCTGGTCGATCTACTATCCGGCGGCGAACAACAACGCGTTTCGATAGCCCGGGCCTATGCCGTCAGGCCGCAGATTTTATTCGCCGACGAGCCTACTGGAAACCTGGATGCTAAAACCGGCCAACAAATTGCAGACCTGATGTTCCGCCTGCGCGACCAGTCCGGTACCACGCTGATACTGGTAACCCACGAAGCGGAACTGGCAAAGCGTGGGGACCGACAGGTATTATTAGAGTCAGGTCGCCTGCAGGGCAAAAGCTGATGGGAGCAATAACTATGCGGGGGAAATATGTCAGGATTACCTAAGATTCAATCCTATTGGTTGATGTTGATTGCCACCGTCATTACGGTTGCAATCGTCAATACCAGCCAGATGATTACACAGCGGATCAGCCTGTTACTCGACCGTCAGGCCAGTGAATTACTCGCCGCTGACCTGGTCCTTGCCTCGGGTGACCCATTTGCCGATGAATACTCGCAGCAGGCGCTTAAACTTGGTTTACGACTGTCCAGGACGATCAGCCTGAGGACAGCTGTTTTCCTCGAAAACGATGTACAGCTGGTCGAATTGAAGGCGGTTGATGCGCTTTATCCGTTACGCGGCCATCTCGAAAAGACAGTTGACCTAAGCGACGACAAAACGCGAGTGCAGGTGGGTCCAATTGCCGGGGAAGTCTGGATCGATTCACAACTGCTGGCTTTACTTGGTAGCGATGTAGCACTCGGAAGCAGCAGCCTCACGGCTAACTGGTTACTAACCTATGAACCGGACCGTGGTGGCACCCTGTTCAATCTCGCGCCGAGAATTTTGATGAACCTGGCAGACCTGCCCGCAACCGGACTGGTAGTTCCCGGGAGTCGGGTCATATACCGGCTGCTCTTTGCGGGCGAACAAAGCCAGGTTTCGGCATTTTCAACCTGGTTGAAACCTCGACTCCGCGAAGGAGAGACTATTCAGGACCTTGAGAATGCACGGCCCGAGATGCGGCGGGCGCTGGAGCGAACCCGCCAGTTTTTTGCCTTCTCGATTGTGCTGACACTGGTAATCGCGATGGTCGCAATTGCTATTACCGCGCGCTATACAGCCAGCCGCGAGGCCCCGAAGGTGGCGATGCTAAGAGCTTTTGGCATATCCCAGTCCAGGTTGTTCCGATTCTATGCCTGGCAACTGGGCAAGGTCTGGATAATCGCGACATTGATAGGTATCGGTGTTGGATGGATTTCGCAATTCCCGTTGCAGTGGGCCCTGGATGGCTGGTTTGGCAAGGAATTACCACCGGTAACCGCGCTAAGACCATACCTGGTAGCTGCGGTCGTGGGCTTTATCAGTCTTGCCGGATTCAGTTTACCCTACCTCGTCAATGTCATTGCGACAGCACCGATGCAGGTCTTTCGCCATATCAGCAGCCCACAATCCGTGCGACGTAACCTGCTGGTATCTGGCTCAGCGATAGTCACGGTATTCCTGGTGCTGATAATTTTGATCCAAAGTTCAAAACTTGCTATTGCGACGCTGGCAATCATATTGGTCACGGCACTGTTACTACCGGCTATTTTTAGTCTGATGATCAACCTGCTTTTGTATTCCGGCCCGCGGGGCTTCTGGATGCGACAGTATTTGCTCAGCCGATTGAAAACGAGTACCCGAGGCGCGGTATTCGTGATGTCCGGGTTTAGCCTGGCACTGCTGGCGATACTGTTGATAGCGGTGGTGAAAGACGAATTATTGTCATCCTGGCAGACCCAGCTGGCTGATGATATTCCCAACTATTTTCTAATCAATATCCCTGCCGGCGACATAGCCGGGATCAGGCAATTCCTGAAAGCCCGGAAAGTGCAGTCATCGCTTGCCTATCCACTGGTTCGAACCCGCCTGACCCATATTAACGACAGGTCGATAAAGGAAATCGAAGCTTCCAGCCATAATTCAGCGCACCTGCTAAACCACACTTTTAATCTAAGCTTTGCCAGAGACCTACCCGATGACAATGCTGTTGTTGAGGGAAAATGGATAGATCCGGATAGTGGACTGGCACAGATGTCGGTCGAGAAGGGTATGGCGGAGTCCCTGCAGCTAGCTGTTGGCGATACTCTCTCATTCAGTGTCGGTAGCGATGTGATAAAAGCGCCGATTACGAGTATTCGGTCAGTACTTTGGGAAAACTTCAAGCCGAATTTTTACCTGATCGCCAATCGGCAATTGATCGAAGATCTACCGCAGACCTGGCTGCTGAGTGCGCTCATCAATGATAATCAAAAGCATGATCTCAGGCAGTTGTTAGAACGGTTTCCTTCGGTGACACTGCTCGACATTACGGTGTTGATGGCGCGTGTACGGGGAATAATGAAACGGGCTTCCATCGCGCTCGAATTTTTCTTCCTGTTTGCCCTGGCATCAGCCTTTATCGTGCTGTTCGCGGCGGTCCAGACCGGCAGGCATGAACGCCAGAACGAAACCGCACTGCTGCGAGCCCTGTCTGCCCGAACCAGCCATTTATATCAGATCAACGTGTTTGAATTTACCCTGATGGGTACTTTGATCGGACTGTTTTCGGCATTGTTCGCAAGCCTTTCGGGTTGGATAATCAGTGTTTATTTTTTTCAGATCGATTATCATTTTTCGCCCGCGCTTTGGGCTTATAGCCTGGCGTCTGCGATCATCGTGCTGACAATTGCAGGCACCCTGGTAGGTCGAAAGGTTTATAATATATCACCGATGAAAATTCTCAGATCCTGATTCTGCCAGTCACCCAATGCCTACCAAAAGAGAACAGCTAGTTAAGGTCATCAGTGAAAAAATAAACTGGGATGACGACATATCGAGAGCACTCGATTACGCACTCAATGTTGAACATACTGATAAAAGCAGGCCTCGCAGTATCGACGTGGTTAGGCGCGTGCTTGAAATGGGAACCGATCGAAATACGCTGATAGCGACCCTGCTTAGCGATCCGGAGCTTCTAGGTATACTCGATACTAAAGAAATCGAGCAGCAATTCGGCAAAAAAGTGGCGATCCTGACCCAGGACGTCAACCGCTTGAATACCTTGCAGGATTGCAATCAATCACGCTTTAAATCTCCTGAACAGGCCGAAAAACTACGCCGTCTGTTGATGGCAATCATTTCGGATGTGCGGGTCATGCTGATCAAACTGTGCTACCGCGTCGAGCGCCTGAAGTTGCTCAAACACAACAGTTACGAAGAACGACGTTGTCTCGCACAGGAAACCCTGGATATATTTGCGCCCCTGGCCAATAGACTGGGTATGGGCCTGATCAAATGGGAAATGGAAGACCTCGCGTTCAGGGCCCTCGAACCGTTGGCGTTTAAAAAAATAGCGACCCTGCTGGAACAAAAACGCAGCGAACGTGAAACCTTTATACAGCAGTTTAGTGCCCAACTTGAAAAACTGTTACTGGCGCAGGATATCAAGCCGAATGTTAAAGGGCGGGTCAAACATATCGTGAGTATCTGGCGCAAGATGCAAAAAAAGAACCTGGAGTTCCACCAACTGTTTGACGTGCGTGCGGTGCGAATTCTGGTTGATTCGGTAGCTGATTGCTATGTAGTGCTCGGCATTGTGCATACTACCTGGCAGCATATCCCGAACGAATTCGATGACTATATTGCCAACCCCAAGGATAACGGCTACCAGTCCCTGCATACCGCCGTGGTATCAGACAGCGGGCAAATTGTCGAAGTACAAATTCGCAGCTTCGAAATGCACGAAAAATCCGAGTTCGGTGTTGCATCGCATTGGCGCTACAAGGAAGGGGTTAGTCTCGATCAGCGTATGGAAGATGGTATTTCGGCGATGCGCGATATGCTTGAAGGTTCAGTCGAAGAAGTATCGGAAGTGATTTCTGAAATTTCCACTGAAATATCCAGTGACCGGGTTTATATTTTTACCCCTAAGGGGCAGGTTGTCGATATTCCGCGTGGCGGTACGCCACTGGATTTCGCTTATGCTATTCATTCGGAAGTCGGCCACCGCTGTCGTGGTGCGAAGGTTAACCGGCGCATCGTTAATTTGACCACCCAGCTGGAGACGGGTGATGAGGTCGAAATACTAACCACCAAAGAAGGTAAACCAAGTCGCGACTGGATGAATAAAAACCTGGGATTTATCAAGTCGGCGGGAACCCGTTCGAAGGTGAGAAACTGGTTTAACCACCAGGATTTCGAGCACAATTTACTCGAGGGAAAAGTGTTGTACGATCGCATTTTGACCAGGTTTGCAATCCACAAGGCAGATTTGAAAGATCTCGGCGAGCATTTTAAACGCAAGGATACCGATCAGTTTTTTATCGACATCGGGCGAGGATTGATTACATCGGCGCAAATAATCGGTTATTTGCAGGCCGAACCTGAGTCGGTCGACCCGTTTAAGAAGGTTAAAAAACCCGCGGAAAAAACAGCCGGGTCGAGAAACGGGATCAGTATCCATGGGGTTGGAAATCTGCTGACCCAAATTGGACGATGCTGCAAACCTATACCCGGCGATTCGATCATCGGGTTTATTACGATTAATTCAGGCATCACGATTCACAAGCACAATTGTCCCAATATGCTGGCCCTGCCGGACGAAAAACGCCAACGATTGATCGAGGTAGAATGGGGACAGGATGCACAATCGGTTTATCCGGTCGAGATTTCGCTCACCGCTTTCCAGCGCACCGGATTGATGCAGGATGTCAGCACCATATTGGCGAATCAGAAAATAAACCTGCTCAATATCAATTCAAACACCAACAAGGCTGAGCAAATGGTATACACCAAACTGACGATAGAAATTCAAAAGGTCGATCAACTGGTTTTGATCATCGACAAATTGAGCCAATTGCCGAACGTGCAAGACGTCAAACGCATCGCCTGATCGATGACCAGGCTCAACCGAACATTTTGTATCGCACCGATGATGGATCGCTCTGACAGGCACAGCCGCTTTTTTTTACGCCTGTTTTCGAAAAACATTTTGCTCTATACCGAAATGATAACCGCCGCGGCAATCATACACGGTGATCGTGATTATCTGCTTGGTTTTAGTGAGGAAGAACATCCGATTGCGGTCCAGCTGGGTGGGTCAGACCCCGAGCAACTGTACCAGGTAGCAAAAATATGTGCCGATTACGGTTACGATGAAATTAATTTGAACTGTGGTTGTCCGAGTGACCGGGTGCAATTGGGCAGCTTTGGAGCCTGTTTGATGGCGGACCCGGGGCTGGTTCGCGAATGCGTCCAGGCACTCAGGGCGGGCAGCTCGCTACCCGTTACGGTAAAACACCGTACCGGTATCGACCAACAGGATGATTACCAGCTGTTTCGTGAATTTGTAGAAATACAGGTTGAAGCCGGCGCAAGCGCGTTGATCGTGCATGCGCGGAACGCCTGGTTAAAAGGCATCAGTGCCAAGCAGAATAGAGATATTCCACCCTTGAAATACGAATGGGTTTACCGTTTGAAACAGGAATTTATCGACACTGAAATAATAATTAACGGTGGAATCAAAACCCTCGACTCGGCGATTGAACATCTACGGCGGGTGGATGGGGTAATGCTGGGTCGCGCACCTTATCAAAACCCCTATCTATTGCACGATATCGATCGGTTGATATTTGATCAACCCAATTCAACGGTGAAATCCCGTGCGGCCCTGTTACAGGAGATTTATCCCTATATCGAACGCCACCTGGCCATGGATTTGCCACTGGGTAAAATGGTGCGTCATCTCTTCGGTTTATTCCATGGCGAGCCTAATGCCAGGCAATGGCGGCGTTACCTGAGCGAAAATATTTTTCGTAAATCGGCTGGTATGCAAACCCTGTACGAAGCGGAACGATTGCTCGGCTGACCGGGGCCTGGCCGGGTTAATCCTGGCGATTTCCCCTGTATCGCCTAAAGCGCCTACTTTCGGTGCCTAAAAGCACCTACTGCTGGTGCCTAAAGGCATCTGCTGCTGGCGCCTTAAGTGGCTCCCTTTATTACCAAAAGAGCACCAAATGTTGATGTTCTACTACAATACATACTGGACATTTCGACACGACAACCTGGGCCGACTGTTTCTGGGAAACTAATTAATAGATGAGTAAAAAACGCCGATACATTCGCTACCTGGTTTTGCTGTTAATCCTGTTCGCGGTTGCAGTTCACGAGGTCATAGTAGATGCGAAAATTTCGAGCTGGGAGCAGACCCTGGAAGTTCGCCTGTTCGCGATTAATGCTGATGGAGAGAGAGCGACTAACAAATATATAAGGTCTTTGAAGCAGGCAGATTTCAAAGCTGTCGAAAGTTTTATCAACCGCGGTGCGGAACGCTACGGTATCACGATCAAGGCAATCAACTTCACTTATGCTGGTGAACTGATATCGAGGCCCCCGGATGTCCCGTTAGAAAATAGTGTGCTAGGCAACATTATCTGGAGCCTGCATTTTCGCGCATGGGCCCTGTATCAATCTTTTCAAATCAAGGACGGATCATCGGATATCGATTTGTTTATCAATTATTTTGATACTTCTAAAACGAAATCACTACGCCATTCGGTAGGACTTAAAGGTGGGTTGATCGGGGTAATCAATGGCTTTGCCGACAATGGCTACCGGGGCTCGAACAATGTCGTCATCGCGCACGAATTAATGCACACGCTGGGCGCTACGGACAAATACAACCAGTTAAACCAGCCAGCTCACCCCGGTGGGTTTGCAGCGCCGTTTCAGGAGCCCTTGTTTCCACAGCGAGAGGCGGAGATCATGGGAGGCAGAATCCCGCTATCCGCTACGAAAGCGATTATTCCGGACAACCTCGACCTGGTAGTTATCGGTGCATTTACTGCCGCAGAACTAAACTGGTATGGACTATAGACACACTCTTCCTAAATTTGCCGAGATCGCTAAGCACAGGTTTATCGTCAAACGCGCAAATAAACATAACTGGCTCCACTCCCGCCATGCTTCGGTTGTGCCGGGCACCAGCCCAGTACCGAAGACTGTTGCGACAACCAGTATCTTACTAATGGCCTAAGCACAGCCTCGCTACCCGAACGGTTTCCCTTGCCGTGGATAATCACGAGTAACTTTAATTTCGCTGTAACTGCCCGATGAAGAAATTCTTCTAGCGCCGCGATGGCTTCTTTTTGAGTATATCCGTGCAAGTCGAGGTAGTCCCCGATCTCTAGTTGGCCCCGACGTATTTTACGCTCCAGTTTTTTTTGAATACCATTATCGAACCGGGACTCGCTGATTTTAGTTTGTTGATCGTAGCTGATATTGACAAAATCCAGGCTCGATTCTGAAGCCACGGTCTTTGACCTGGGCAGGGCTGTTTTTTTTGTTCGATCACGATATATATTGATGCGGTCATCGGAAATTTTCTTCACACCTGTCATCAATTCGGTGAAGCTCGTATCCTCACTGGGATCTTCATTGACCATGGGTTTAAGTTTCACTTTCGGATTCGGCTGCAAATAAGTCGCAGGTGGATATTAATTTGGTTTATTATTCCGCATATTTTCGTCATAAATCAAGCGATGTATATTCTTATCACCAATGATGACGGATATCTTGCGCCCGGAATTCGAATTCTGGCCGAATATCTTTCGTCGATTGCCAAAATCACGGTTGTAGCGCCGGATAGAAATAAAAGCGGTGCGAGTAATTCACTGACCTTATCGCGTCCACTAAGAGCGATCCAGAGCGACGATGGCTTTTATCATGTAGATGGTACGCCGACCGATTGCGTGCACCTGGCGATTTCGGGTCTGTTGGATCCGAGCCCGGACATGGTGGTTTCCGGTATCAACGCGGGTGCCAATCTGGGCGACGATGTATTGTATTCTGGTACAGTAGCTGCTGCGATGGAAGGAAGGTTTCTCGGATTGCCGGCAATTGCGGTTTCACTGGCAGGTGAAAGTAAGCAGCATTATGAAACCGCGGCCGAGATTACACGGCAGATTATTGAAAACCTGGTTAAAAACACGCTGCCGGTCGACACTATCCTAAATATTAACGTGCCGGATCTGGAGCTGGACGAGATTGACTCGATCCGGGCGACACGCCTGGGTTTTCGTCACAAGGCCGAATCGATGGTGACACAATGCGACCCACAGGGCAGGCCGGTCTATTGGGTGGGTCCGCCCGGTCCGGCACAGGATGCAGGACCAGGCACCGATTTTTATACGGTAGAACATGGCCAGGTATCGGTGACGCCTTTGCACATTGACTTGACCCTCCACGCAAGTATCGATCCGTTACAACAATGGCTTACAGCCCTGGCATGAATTCGAAAAACAGCAATCATCAGGGTATTGGCATGACTTCGCAGCGAACCCGGGATCGGTTAATTCAACGCCTGATAGACCAGGGTATCGATAACCAGCTAGTGCTTGACGTCATGCGTCGAACTCCGCGCCACCTGTTCGTCGATGAAGCGCTGGCGCACCGGGCCTATGAGGATATAGCCCTGCCGATAGGTTTTGGCCAGACCATTTCGCAACCCTATATCGTGGCGATTATGACCCAACGCCTGCTCGACGCGGGCATGCCAAACTCGGTGCTTGAAATCGGCACGGGTTGCGGTTACCAGACCGCGATACTGGCAAATATTTTTCCACAGGTATACACCGTGGAGCGAATAGAAGCGCTGCATAAAATTGCAAAGAAAAGGCTGACCGATCTCGAACTATTCAATGTCCAGTTTCGTCACACCGATGGCAATGGTGGTTGGCCTAATCCTGGCTATCATTTTGACCGCATTATGATGACTGCCGCCTGCACCGAGCTGCCTGATACCTTGATCCAGCAATTGTCAAACCAGGGCGTCATGATCTTCCCGTTCGATGATGGAATCGACCAGACGCTGACACTGGTTACGAGGACATCGCAGGGCCTGGAAAGCGAGGCCCTGGAAAAAGTGTCTTTTGTGCCCTTGTTGCCCGGGCTTGTTTAGGTCACATCTGAATGATTCAAAATCAATCAGAGGCTCCTTACTGCAATTATTCGAAAACCTGTATCATGCCGTGATTCGAATGGCGAAGCGCAAACATGCACCGCTGTATTTATCGCTGCTGAGTTTCTTCGAGTCATTCATCCTGCCTTTTCCTCCACCCGATGTGATGTTAGCGCCAATGTCGCTGGCTACACCTGCAAAAGCCATGTACCTGGCAAGCCTGACCTTAATAGCATCGGTAGTCGGTGGAGTAGTTGGTTACCTGATCGGCGCTTTCCTGTTTGAGCAGGTACAACCTTTCATTATAGACTGGGGATATCAGGCCGAATTTGAAACCGTGGCCCGATGGTTTGATCGCTGGGGATTCTGGTCAGTATTGATTGCCGGATTCTCTCCGGTGCCATACAAGATTTTTACCATCTCGGCCGGTGCCCTGGGATTGAGTATTATTCCCTTCATCATCGCATCCTTGATCGGTCGGGGCGCGCGATTCTATCTGGTCGCATGGTGCCTGGCAAAATTCGGTGCGGCGATTGAACAAAAACTGATGCGCTATATCGAACGTGTCGGTTGGAGTATTGTGGTCGCGATAATCGTTATGATTGCCCTTTACTACCGTTGATCATGAAACAATATCTACAGGTACTGTATTTGTCGATGCTTGGCATTGGCATAGTATCCTGTGGAAGCCTGAATGAATTGGTGCAAATAAATAATCAGGTTGGTTGGTATACGGTTAAAAAAAGTGACACCATTTACGCGATAGCCTGGCGTTATGGGCTGGATTACCAACAGCTGGCGCGATGGAATCAAATTACGCCGGACTTTATAATCTACCCGGGGCAACGCCTGAGATTAGATGAACCAGAAAACTCGACGCTTGTAGCGGGTCGATCAGAGCAGGGCAATTCGACCAGGAAGGCTGCATCGACGACAGGGAATAAAGCTACCGAACCGATTAAAACCGGGAATAAAAAAATCAACTGGCGATGGCCAACCAGCGGTAAAATAATGAATACTTTTGCCGCCGATGAACTCGATCGCAAAGGTATTGATATAGCCGGGAAGCCGGGGCAAGCTGTCCGTGCTGTGGCAAATGGCAAGGTAGTATATAGTGGTAATGGTTTGGCGGGTTATGGTAATCTGATCATCATTAAACACAATGACACCTATTTGAGTGCCTATGCTTATAACCAGAAGAGACTTGTAAAAGAGGGGATGACGGTCAAAGGTGGAACGGTAATCTCGAAAATGGGACAGCACCCTGATGGGACAACGCGATTACATTTTGAGATTAGAAAAAATGGAAAGCCGGTTGATCCTTTAAAGTATATGCCCAGGTTGTGAGCGTGATTGTTGAATTACAGGAATTCTAAATGACTAAATCGACTGACAAGGTACTCATCGAGGATAAAGAAATACCAGCAGAACAACTGGTAGAGAACCTGATCGAAAATCAGGAAAATACTGATCTCGATACCAGTATCGAGACCAAGGGGCATGCCACTATCGTAGCAGACGAAGACGAAGACGAGGAAGTCACAGAAATCACCGAAGTGGGTGAAACCGAAACGGCAAAGGTCGACCGTCGTAAAACCGATAATCGGCGCAAAACCGCGTCCCGCCGCGCCTCAGATTCCGATCCGACGCGGTTGTATTTGAAAGAAATCGAAATATCGGCGTTGCTGACTGCCGAGGAGGAGGTGTATTACGCTCGTCTTTCCCTGAAAGGCGACACCAAAGCCCGTGACAAGATGATC
Organism: Pseudomonadota bacterium; assembly: GCA_022545625.1. Classification (GTDB taxonomy): domain Bacteria; phylum Pseudomonadota; class Gammaproteobacteria. Next base: position 1,115 of record JACZQS010000015.1, on the reverse strand, counting down.
GAGTGTAATTTGCGACTCGTGGTCAAAATTGCCAGGCGCTATATGAACCGGGGCCTGGCCCTGCTCGACCTGATCGAGGAAGGGAATCTAGGCCTTATTCGTGCGGTTGAAAAGTTCGATCCTGAACGTGGATTCCGCTTTTCGACCTATGCGACCTGGTGGATCAGACAAACCATCGAGCGCGGCCTGATGAACCAGACGCGAACCATTCGTCTACCGATTCATGTCATTAAGGAGCTCAATACCTACCTCCGTGCCGCGCGGAAACTAACCCAGGAGCTGAATCGTGAAGCGACCGCCGAAGATGTAGCCGAGCTGCTGCAAAAGCCGGTTAAAAGTGTCGAAAAAATGTTTCGCCTGGCGGACCGGGTGTCATCGTTCGATATACCCATGGGCGGAGAAGGGGACAGGCCGTTACTGGATATCATTCCCGATGATAATAATCCGGACCCATCGAGCATCTTGCAAGATGAGTCGGTAATCCAGCATCTTGATAAGTGGCTCGACGAGCTCGAAGAAAAACAACGTGATGTGGTAGTACGGCGTTTTGGCTTACGAAATCATCCTCGCGGCACGCTCGAGGAAGTTGGACTGGAACTAGGCGTTACGCGCGAGCGAGTTCGCCAGATCCAGATGGATGCGTTACGTAAATTACGGCGTATTCTCGAGCACAGCGGTTACTCCAAGGACAATACCATCGGCTAGTACGCCTTCTTTAGCCCGGAACCATCACTGACGTCAATTTTGGATAATCGCGGCGACGACTTCTCGATCTTCCGCAACCAGAATATTGAAAGTACGGCAAAGCGCACCATTATCCATAACCTCAAGACCTATACCCCTTTGGCCAAATAAGGCGATAATCCTGCTATCAGGAAATATTTGTTGTTCACCGGTGCCGAGTAGTACCACGTGCGGATTCATATCCAGTACCAGTTGCAGGTTCGACTCATTGAGTTCATCGACAGATAACACCGGCCACGGACAATGTATCGTTTGCGGTGACAGGATCAGGCTCTCGCGGTAAGCGGTCTGGTTGACTACTATTTCACCGGGGTTATAAGCCGCAATACTGTCTCGGCTGGTTCTCTTGTCTTCGGCGGAGGGCATGTAGG
>JACZQS010000252.1 GCA_022545625.1 Pseudomonadota bacterium | reverse complement strand
CGCCAGGTTGCATCTCATTTTTCTGGTAGTCGATGTAGAGCGCTTCGAGATCCATTTCACGGCTATCACTACCGCGGCGAAGTTTGACGCGCGCGCCGATTGCTATTAATGCCGGCATCGAATCACCGATCGGTGATCCATTTGCGATGTTACCCACCAGGGTTCCGGCATTACGCACTGGAACCGAGGAAAATCGCCGGAACATTTCAAAAAATTCCGGGTAGCCCAACGACAGATTATCGAAGGCATCGGTGAGAGAAACTGCCGCGCCGATTTCGGTGCCCGCATCGGTTTCACTGATGCAATTGAGTTCAGCGACATTGCCGAGGTAGATTACACCGGGCAGCTCGCGTAACTGCTTGGTTACCCAGAGTCCGACATCGGTGCCCCCGGCGAGAATGCAGGCGTCGGGATTCTGCAGGTAATAATCGGCAAGTTCGGTAAGGCTGGCGGGCGCAAAATAGTGAGCGTCGCCATGGTTCATTTTTAAACCCTGCTTTCTCTGAAGTTGAGCCAGGCGCTCCAGCATCTCCTCTTCTTCCACGGATGCCTTGTCAACAGTATCACCAGCCGGACGATAGATGATCGGATCTTCCCCGGTAGGCACCGGGTAATCCAGCATATGTTGGGTCGCCTCGATGATCGTGCGATAACCGGTGCAGCGACAGAGATTCCCCGAGAGTGCATCGTCGATCGTTTCACGGCTCGGGTTGTGTTCGTTCTTATACAACGCAAACATCGACATGATGAACCCCGGCGTGCAAAAACCACACTGTGATCCATGATAATCCACCATGCTCTGTTGTACCGGATGCAGTTTCCCCTGCGCGGATCCCAATGATTCGACAGTAAACAACATCTTGCCATCCAGCGTCGGCAGGAATTGAATACAGGCATTGACCGCTCGAAAGCGGATTCGCTGGTCTATTGCCTCGCCGACCACGACGGTACAGGCACCGCAGTCACCTTCGGCGCAGCCTTCCTTGCTGCCGACCCGCCCCAGGTCCTCGCGCAGGTATTGCAACACGGTTCGAGTCGGATCGATATGCTCGATTTCGACCAGTTCCCCGTCGAGAATAAAGCGAATCAGGTTCACAGGTTCAGATGCCCCCGCAAATCGATACCCTTAAAATGGGTGCCCATATCAGCTTCCCCTGTAAGTAGAGTAGGCCCACGGCGACACCAGCAACGGCACGTGATAATGCGAATCGGCATCGGCTATGCCGAAACGAATCACGACTTCATCGACAAACGGGGGATCGGGTAGATCAAGATTGATGGAACGAAAATAAGCACCGGCGTGAAAAACAAGCTCGTAAACCCCGGGTTTGAAATCGTCGCCATCGAGGATCGGAGTATCGAGTCGACCATCCGCATTGGTTGCATCCTGTTTTAGTAATTGGCGATCGCCATCGACAGCATAAAGCGCAACATTTACATTGGCTGCCGGGCAGCCTCGGGCTGTATCGAGTATATGTGTCGTTAACCTGCCCATACCGCTCCCCTCGGTGTTCAGGGTTATTAAATTCGCACTTATCGCTTCGATTGTCAACATTTTTGTTAAATATTGTTAACAATTTAGTGATTTATGTTACTATAATCCCGAACATTAACACGAGGAACCCGATCATCGAATTGATTAGCAATAGGCGGTCATTGAAGACAGCGATGAGCGAAGACGATGTGCTGCGCCAGATCGAGCAGGCCGTCATCGATCATCGCCTGCCACCTGGCACCAAGCTAAAAGAGGTACAGTTAGCCGAAGTGTTCGGTGTGAAACGCGGTACCATTCGCAAGGTACTCGCGCGACTCGCATACTCCCGGCTGGTAGATCAACTACCCAATCGAGGTGCCAGTGTTGCCAGACCGTCAGTTGAAGAAGGCAGAGATCTATTCGCTACCCGACGCGTGCTCGAAGGCGCGATCATCCAGATTCTGACACCACAAATAAATAAAGCACAAATCCGGCAGCTCAGGCAGTTGCTGGATCGGGAACAAAATGCTTACGAAGCCGATGATTCCAAGCTGGCATTATCCCTATCGGTTGATTTTCACCGTCAGCTCGCCAAAATGGGCGGCAATGGCGTACTCGAAGAATATCTCAACGATATAATCCGACGCACCCCACTGGTAATACTCACACACCTTGGTACCGATCCACAAAATCGTTGTCGAAACCAGGAACACGAAGCAATCGTCGATGCGATCGAAACTGGCGATGCAAAAAAAGCGGTGGCTATTATGAATCGGCACCTGCTACATATTGAGAATCGGATTGAGCACAAAACGGAAGACCCGCAACCCGATCTTGCTACTCTTCTTTTGTCCAGTTAAGTCACCGACCAGCCTGTGCCCGATTCCAAAGATTACCCCAGGGACCTGATCGGATACGGGCGACAGCCACCACATGCCGACTGGCCAGCCGGGGCCCGGATTGCCGTACAATTCGTGTTGAATTACGAAGAAGGTGGTGAAAGCAATATCCTGCATGGCGATTCCGAATCCGAGCGGTTCTTATCCGAAATCATAGGTGCCCCAGGTTACGCAGCCCGTCACATGAGCATGGAATCCATTTACGAGTACGGCTCCCGTGTGGGTGTCTGGCGTTTATTAAACGAATTCGAACAGCGCGGACTGCCACTGACGATATTCGGCGTCGCTATGGCCCTGCAACGACACCCCGAACTGGCCGAAACATTTGTCGATCTGGGCCATGAAATTGCCTGTCACGGCCTACGTTGGATTCACTACCAGGATATCGACGAATCCACCGAACGCGATCACATGCTAACAGCGCTTGAGACTATCCAGCAGTTAACCGGGGTCATGCCCCTGGGCTGGTATACCGGTCGAGATAGCCCGAATACTCGCCGACTCGTGGTCGAAAATGGCAATTTGCTGTATGACTCGGATTATTACGGCGACGATTTGCCATTCTGGACTGAAGTAAAAACCAGCGACGGTGAAACCAAACCGCACCTGGTCGTCCCCTACACCCTGGATACCAACGATATGCGCTTTGCCACACCCCAGGGCTTCAATAGCGGTGAGCAGTTTTTTCAATATCTGCGCGACAGTTTTGACGTTCTTTACGCGGAAGGCGAATCGACACCTAAAATGCTGTCGATTGGTCTCCATTGCCGGCTCGCCGGTCGGCCCGGACGATTCGCCGCGTTGCAGCGTTTCCTCGATCACATCCAAAGTCACGACCGGGTATGGATATGTCGACGTATCGATATCGCCCGCCACTGGATAGACAGGCACCCCTGGCAAGCGGCATAATAAAGGCCATGACGAGCAAGTTATCGCTAGCCAGCCTGAATCAATTAGATCGAGAACAATTTATCGATTCGCTCGATGGTGTCTTCGAGCATTCGCCCTGGGTTGCCGACCTGGTTTACGAAAATCGACCATTCGAATCCAAGGCCCAGTTACATCAAACCATGGTTGAAACTGTCAAGCGGTCGCCGGATTTTCAACGCATGGCATTGATTTGCAACCACCCCGAACTCGCGGGAAAAGAAGCCGCTGAAGGGACCTTGACCGATGATTCACAAAAAGAACAATCGGGTGCAGGGCTCAACCAGTGTAGCGCCGAAGAACTGTCACAACTGCAATCGCTGAATCGGAACTACCGCGAGAAATTTGAATTTCCGTTTGTAATCGCGGTTAGCGGCCTGAACAAGAACCAGATTATCGCGGCAATCGAATCACGTCTGAAAAACTCAGCAGGGGTAGAATTCGAAACCAGCATCGCGGAGATTGGCAAGATCAGTATGATTCGGCTGAATAAGCTGATTGAAGACTAGCCGCGAAATATTAATATCCCGATCGGCGGTTCACGATCAATGGCGGGGCATACTGATCGACGCACTGGCGGCAGTTGACGCCGACTACCTGTCGCAATTGCTTCACTCGAAGGACTGGCTACCCGGGATCGACAATTTATTCAGCGCATTTCGCCGCGACCGACTCGGCGTTCGCTATGTGTTAATTGGCGAATCGCCTTATCCCCGCCGACAATCCGCCAACGGCATCGCCTTTTACGACGCCGCGGTCAATGAATTGTGGAGTGAAACCGGACTAA